>CASEMM010000129.1 GCA_949289095.1 uncultured Eubacteriales bacterium
TAAAGCCGCAGTGCTTCCGCTGCAAAAGAACCTTTCGGAAGGCGCGCGCGCAATATACCGCAAACTCTCCAAGGAGTTTATGTGCACCTATGACGAGGCGGGATCCATCGGTAAGCGTTACCGCCGTCAGGACGAGATAGGTACGCCGTTCTGCGTGACCGTCGACTTCGACACCGAAAAGGACGGCACCGTCACCGTGCGCGACCGCGACACCATGGAGCAGATAAGACTGCCGGAAGATAAACTCGAAGAATACATCTCCGAAAAAATAAAGTTTTGACAAAAAACGCGGACAACTGTAACGAAACCAAGCAAACGACGGTCATCGATAAATTCGATCCCGTCGTTTACGGTAGCGGAGAACTGACGTTCGTTTGCGGCACAAGCGGAAAACTGTCATCGCTTGCGGAAGCGGACAAATATCTCGAAAACATTTCGCCGGAACCGCGGCGGGAAAGAATGCTGACCGACTACTTCATCGACGTCCTCGACGCAGCTGCGCTGACGTTCGTCAAGCCGTTCTCTGCGATTGCGGCGATTGCGGTCACGGTGCTCGGCATAGTGCTCGACCCGATAATTCTCGTGCTCCTCGTGCCGGCGGCAATGCTCGGCGCGATCGGGTTTATCGTACCGAAATACTATATGCGCAAAGCGGAAAAATGCGATAAAGTCTTCGAATGCGGAAAACTGCACTGCGCCGAGCTTCTGCGGATAAAGCCGAGGGGCTTCAAAGTGCACGTTACATATTCGTTCTTCGACAACGGGAGAAAGATTGTCCATACGAGAAAATTCATCGCCGACGACGATGACATGCGCCGCCTGCGGACAAAGGACTTTATCGTCGTATCCTATGACCGCGCAATAAGCCGTTCGGTCTCTATACCCGTCATACCGATAACCGAAACCGCATAGCCGGTAAAACAGAATACCGCCCGAGATTTCACTGTCCCGGCGGTTTTTCGTTACAATAAAGTTTTTCGCCGCAATAAAGAGGTTTTCGTTATAATAAAAACTATCCGCGAAAACACAATCCGCGTTCAAGCACAGCGCTTTATGTTTGCCGTGCGGCAAAAAGCCCGTTTACGGCAGTCCGTATTACGAAAGCAACAAATCCGCTTGCCTGAAAAGCGAACGGAGTCTCTCCCTCACCGTAAATTTGCTTTAAGTTTCTTGGAGGAAGGGGTGCAGGGAAACCCCCTTCTTTTCAAAGAAGGGGGTTTCCCTGCAAAATTTCCTTTCAAAAAATATTACCGGCAAGATTACTTTATGCAGTCGCTCATATCGTACATGCCCGGTTTTTTGCCGATGAGGAACGCCGCCGCTCTGACCGCGCCTTCCGCAAATATGCGGCGGGAAAGCGCGGTGTGTCTGATTTCCACGATCTCATCCTCGCCGATGAACATCACCGTATGCTCGCCCACTATAGTGCCGCCGCGTATCGCGTGCACGCCGATATCGCCCTTTTCGCGCTTGCACGAACCTTCCCTGCCGTAAACCACGCGGGGGGTATAGTCAAGTCCCTTTTTCACGCTTTCCAGCATTTGCAGCGCCGTTCCGGAGGGAGCATCCGCCTTACGGTTGTGATGCGCCTCCACTATCTCGATGTCACTGCCTCTGAGAGCGGAGGCAAGCGCGGGAAGAACGCTCTCCACAACGTTTACGCCCACGCTCATGTTAGCCGAGCGGAACACGGGTACTTTTGCAGACAGCGCGAAGATCTCCGCAGACTGCTCTTCCGAATAGCCCGTCGTCGCTATGACGGCGGGAACGTTGCGCGTTTCCGCAAGATGAATCACCCCGGAAAGAGCCGACGGCCGGGAAAAATCTATTATTACGTCGAAACCGACGTTTACATCCTTCGCATCGGCGAACACGGGATAATTGCCGCCTGCCGTCATATCGATGCCGCCTGCTATCTCGATGCCCTCGCGTTCCGCCGTTTCGCAGATCGCTCTGCCCATTTTTCCGTTTATTCCCGATATAAATATTTTCATGATATTACAGCCTTATGTCTATACTTACCGGTTTGTTTGCCGGCAGTCTGAGTTCGGTAATGAGCGAACGCTCCGCATCGAACTTTTCGCCGCCTTTGCCGGGACGATACGCTGCTCCGGCGGGAAGTCTCACGCATATTTCGCGCGCTTTGCGCGATTTGAGTTTAGCCGTCGCCGTGCCCTTTCTGCCGTTCCATTCGAGCGACACCACTTCCACGCCGGCACGCGTCGTAAATCCTTCGATACTGCCCGTTCCGAGTATCTGCGGACGTGCGGGGAGCAGACTCACGCATCCGTCCGACGATTGAACGAACATCTCCTGGAACGCGTTCGTAACGCTCATGTTAGGCACTACGGAATACGCCGCCCAGACATCTTCCCTGCCCATGCCCATGCCTCGCCAGTCGCCTGCGGCGAACACGAGATTGTTCATCGCCATCGTGCGCACCATACGCGTTATCGCGCCGTACGCTTCTTCGCCGTCGCCGGCGCGTGCGAATATGTTGGCGTACCGCGCGATGAGCTCGCTCGTAAAACAGCGCTTCGCGGAATCGAACTTCTTCTTCGCCGTCGCCGAAAAGCCTTTGAGCAGTTCGGGAGCAGCCGCCGTCACTTCGGTGCCCGGAAAGAGCGGATAGAACATGGCTGCGGAAGGAGAACGGTCGTTGTCGGCATAATCGGGATCGATAAATTCGCGCACCGTACCGTCGGAATTGAACGCGTACGACGGAATGCACGTCAGCATATACTCCCACGTTCTGACATCGTCCCTGTAAAGTCCCGTAACGGCGCTGCCTTTGATCAGATCGCCGAGCAGACGCCGCAGCACCCCAAAGTCAACGGTGGAGTTGCGCGCGATTTTAAGTTCTCCGTCGCCCATCGCATAGTTGCCGGGCGTCGTACCCGGACTGCATGACGGACATGACTCGTATTTACCGTCTTTGAGTTTGAGAAACTCCGCATAGAACGTCGCAACGTCTTTCATGAACGGCATTGCCTTGGTCTTGAGAAATTTCTCGTCGCCCGTCACGAGATAATAGTCGAACAGCATGCCGCATATCCAGCCCGCTGCCGCAGTGAAATGGATTACTCCCGGATCGACCGAACCGAGCGCGCCCGTGCCGTGAGCCATGACGGAAGGAATCATTATGCCGCGGCAGCCGTAAAGTCGGCTCGCGTTCTTTTTGAGATCGTCCGTAACGCCCGAATAATAATTGTATATGCAATTTATGTATTCGGAGAGATTTCCGGAAAATATCTGATCGTACGCAGACTGCAAGCCGCCCGCCGCGTCTATGTGCGAATCGGGAGCTTTGAAATCGCCGCACCACAGTCCGTACGGTGCGGACGGAAGCGTTTCGGGCGACGACGAGGTTATCAGAAGGAATCTGCCGTACGCCCACAGCTTTTCGGCAAGCGCGGGGGGCATTTCTCCGCCCGCGAACGTTCTGTCAAGCAGATTTTCCACCGACTCGTCCCTGTCGTCCGCGGCAAAATCCACATCCGCCGAACCGAACAGTTTAGAGTGCAGCGAGGTGTGTTCGCGCAGAAGTTTGTCGTAAGTCAGTTTGACGGAAGTGAGCGCCGTCTTTATGTTCTTCCACTCTTTTTCACGCTGGCTCTCTATAAACGGGCGTATAAGCACCAGCACGCGTTCCGCGCCCCTGACGGTTATACCGTTCATCGGGTCAACGGACTGCGATCCGCCGTAATAGCTTATGCGCGCGACGCATCCGAACTCGGTGCCGTTATCCGAACGCGCGGAAAAATACATGAAATAATTTTCGTACCGGACATTCACGCCCTCGGGCAATTTACTCACGGACACGGGCGTACGCGCGTTGAACTTATCGTGAAGAGCAAGGGAAAACGTCGCGTTTATCGCGTCCTTGCCCGATTTAGTTATCTCATAACAGAACGTGTTGTTCGCCCGCGAAACGAAACATGAGCGTTCGAAACGCGTCGAACCGTCGCGGAATGACACGGTTATCTCGCCGTTGTCCATGTTGAGCGTGCGCTGATAGTCGCGCACGGGACGGTCGAGAGGAAAATCTATGCGGAAATCGCACAGAGGAAGCGGATAAGCCATCTGCGGACGATAGTTCTTCGATATAAGAGCCGACGACAGAATATCCTGAGCCGCGGCGGGATCGTTCGCGTCCATTTTCTTACGGACGGCGGTCAGCTTGTCGGCGACGTCCTGCAGAACTCCGACATGCCCCTGCCACCACAGATCGCGGTGATTTATCATTATGACGTCGCGTCCGGCTCCGCCGTATACGGCAGCGCCGATCACGCCGTTGCCTGTCGGGACCGCTTCACGCCACGTCGATCCCCACCACGAGGCGGGCTTATCGAATTTAAGCGTATTCTTGGGTTTTCCTGTCTTTGCCATTACGTATCTCCCGTTCGCGCCGCCCGGTACGGACGGTCTTACCGATATAAGTATTATATCAAATACGCCGCATTTTGTCTACTGCTTGCATTGAAAAAGGCGGAAAAACTCTCCTGCGCGTTTTTCCGCCTCTTTACCGTGTCTTTTTCAGCCGCGATTACAGCGTATCGCGTATCACTTCCGCAAATCTCGGCGCGTATCCGTATATCGCTTCGAACTCTCTTACGATTGTGTAATAATCGCTGAGCGCCTGCGATACGGTCGCGTTTCCGAGGCTGTAGCAGTAGCCGCTTACGCGCACCGTCCTGCTCGTGCCGTTTTCCACGAACATCGTGCAGTTGCCGGCGCCGAACGGAAGCGTCACGTCTATCGAATCCGCTGCCACCTCGAAAGTATAGCTGAACAACAGTTCGTTGGCGTTAGACGGGATCTCCGTCAGCTCACCGGAATATATCTTTATCGTATCGCCGGTCTGCACGTTGCCGAGAGTCATCGTCACCATGGACGCGCTTGCGTCGACGGGATGAATGTATACGATATCCGTGCCGTCGCTCGTTTCGTCGTCTTCCGGCGATGAAAAGATATTGAAATCCATGTCGCTCGCGGATATGCTGACGTTCTTGTCGTACTCGCCGCCGAGTTCCTCGCTCCACGTCCAGTTCCAGTAATCGTAATCGCTGCCGATGTACTTGATATCGCGGTACACAGCCTCGTCCTTTATCTTCCACGCGAAACTGCTTACGCTGCTCGACGACGCGTCTATATAACAGACTATCGAATTATCGAATATGCTGTCGCGTATGTCGGAATCGCCGTAACCGAACGTCGTCGTCCTGTTGAGAGCGAACGTAGCCGCCGAACGTGCGCCGAACGTGCACGAAAGGAGCAGTGCGATCACAGACACCAGCGTTACCACGAGAACGCCGAACCAGTTATGGTATCTCCACTCGACTTTATGCTTCACAAGCCGCTGTTCGGTCACCGTAGAGAATTTACCTTTCTTCGACACGTCCTCGACTTCTTCCGTAACCGTTTCGATGACGGGCACGACGTGCTTGGGAAGTCTGGCGAACGCATCCGTCATTACGGGCTGCATGTAATCGAAATAAGGCGTTATCGAAGAAAGCAGCAGCGTCACCGCAAGCATGAGGAATATAACGGATACCGTCGCCACGAGATTGCTCATCATGAGCATCGTCTGAACGAGGAAAGGCAGCGCGAACATTGCGGGAACGGTGTAAAGGAACAGACGCTCCATGCCGAAACCGAACCGCGCGCTGAACGCTTTTCTGAGCATCGTGGAAACGATCATGACCGCCATGAGCGCAATGCCCGTTATGACGAACGGCAGCGCCGCCTGCGGATATATGAACCCTACAGCCGCGCCGATCACGGCAATGAGCAGCGCGCCGCCGCGGACGCAGTCTGCGGCTTTGATCTTGAATCCCCTCTTGACGAGCGGATACAGCCCGCAACTGACAGCCGCCGCGAATACGACAGCCGGAACGATTAGCGCCGCGCTCGCAAAGCGCGCGGTCGTCAGCATGTTCATCGTGATTACGCCGAACGCCGCCATGAGCGAACCGAGCAGGAAGTACGCCGCGGCAAACGCCGCAAGCGAAAGTCCCGTCACGAGAGCAACGCCGCCCACGCCTTTGAGCGTACGGACGATTCCGAAGCCCTTGAATTTTATTCCGAGCGCGACAGCCGCCGCGATAAGAACGACGAGCACTGCGCTCATCGCGTATACCGCGGGACCCGTTGCGATACCGCTCGCGCCCAGCCACGTATAAGCCGCAGCGTTCGTGGACGAGCCGAGATCGGATATGTCCGCATTGCCGAAGTAATCGGCAAGCGTTATCATCTGCGCCGCAAACTGCGCCGCCGAGTTTTCTATTATTTTTCTACCCTCTTCGAGAGTAATAAGAGGCGTTTCTCCCACCGTATTGTTATCTGTCACCGACACGTAAGCGGGAGAAGTTTCCTCGTAAGAGCCGCCGGTCATCATGAAGTTTATCGCCGGGAAACTCCAACTGTCGCGGTTCTGGCTGTAAAACGCATCCATGTCCGAGAATGTCGTATCCTCGACAAGTCCCATCACGGAAAAATCGGTTCTCGCGGACGCGCCGGACGCAAGATACGCGCCCATGATGCCCGAATCGCCGTCAGACGTACCCGCTCTCGTCAGCGCGCCGTCCGACGTTACGGCGTCGAAATTAAACGCCGCTTTTATTCTTTCCGTTACGTTGCCGAAACCGGTAAACTGATTCATGAACACATATGCGCCCACGCTCGATTCGTATCTGCCGTCCGTCATCACGAACACGAGATCGTTTTCGTATTCCGAGCCGGAGGACGCGACGTTGTCTATCACTTCGAGCATCGCGCCCACAGCGGCCGCGCCGCCCAGCCCCGCGCTGCCGCTCGCGGTGTCGTAATGCGTCATAAACAGCACCGCATCGCCGTATGCAGCATAGTTGTCCGACGGAGTGGCGGTACCCGCTTCTTCCGCAGCGCGAGTAACGCTGCCGGGAATTATGACGACGAGGTTATTCGGCTGTACTCCGGCGTATACCACGCTCTCCTGTCCCGCATAATCCTCGTTGTTCTTGTTGTCGCTCATCGCGTATATGGTGTCGTTATCCACCGTCAGACCGAGGTCTTCGAGATCCTGCCAGACGTACGTAGCATTTGCGCCGAAATCTATATCCGCAACTACGTCCTGCGTGGAATCTTCCTTATCCGTCGTACCGCTGCCTCCGACTGCGCGCGGAGTCGCTTCCGCAAGAACGGCGGCATCGTCGCTGCCGGCGATTTCCGCAAGGCGCGCGTCTATTTCGGATACGGCGTTGTCGGCACGCCCGGAACCGAGCGTCCACGAGTTGCGCTCCGTCCAGCCGTCGGTATCCGTCGCGAGGGACATTGCCGTTTCAGCCGCGGGAGCGGTGTCGAACCCGGCGTCCGCGGGAGCGGTAACGGCATAGTAGGTCACAAACGATAATACGAGCAGCACGACCGCAAGGAGCGCCAGCAGCGGGTAATATACCTTGCCGAACGTCCCGAGAGCGGGGGATTTTCTGCCGTTCGTGTTTGTTTCGTTGGTCATGAAATGTTTTCCTCTCTTTCTGTTAAGCGGAAATTTTCCGCTATCCGTTCTATTTTATCACAAAATATGCCCGAACTCAAAACGAATTACGGCACTTTTTTCATTAAATTAACGATCGGTTCCGTCCGCGGCGTATTTTTCGGCAATGCGCGCCGCCTCATCCCCCACCTTTTCGCGCAATACGGACGGCGAGACGACCTCGACGGACGGACCGAACGACAAAATTTTTCTCACGAGTTCTCTGCCGCCGTATACTTTCGCGCGCGCCGTCGGCGGACTGCCCTCGGTCACGGCAGAGCTGCCGAGCCACTCTTCCACGCCCGCGCGGGCGCTTTCATCGAAACGGATCTCTATGTCCGTGCAGCCTCCGTCTATCATAAGCGCTTTTCTGACGTCGGCATCCCCGCTGCGCTCGAATCTGCGCTCGGTGAGCGCGACACTCCTGACCCGAGCCAGTCTGAACAGACGGAAATCTCCGTGAATATGGCACCTGCCGTACACGTACCGCACTCCCTCTTTGAGCGCGATGCAATACGGATCGAACATTCTGCGGGACGGCGCGCCGCTCTTATCCGTATACTCCATTTCCACCGTCACCGAATTGCGTATGGCGGCGGTCATCGCCTCTTCCTTTTCGGACGAACCCTCTCCGTTCCAATTATCGAAGTCCACGACGAGCGCGGCAGTTTCGCCTCCCCTGCCGAGCGCGGACAGCTTATCGAGCAGTTCGCGGTTAAGGTCGTCCTTAAAGGTGTTTTCGAGCGCGACGAGACACGTCTTTATGCGCGTGACGTCGTCATCGTCGACGAGCACCGAGGACAGCCTGTAATCCGCCGGTATGCTGTAACCGCCGTTTTTGCCGCTTTCGCCGACTACCGGAACTCCGGCGTCCGTCAGCGCGGCTATGTACCTCTGCACGGAGCGCACCGACATCTCGAATTTTTCAGCTATTTCGGAACGAGTCACTCTTCCGCCCGCAATGAGCATCATCATTATGCGATACAAACGGGATACGTCCATATCGGTATTATACAACAAGCGCGCGCGTTCGTCAATTAAAATGCGAACACGCGCGCATATATGCGGCGGTACGCCGCCACTCTTTTTACATATACGGACGTTTCGGGAAACGGCTGTCCGTCCCCTGCCTTCCACTTCATTACGTTGGAAGGTCCGGCGTTGTACGCGGCAAGAGCGTCCTCTTCGCTGCCGAACATTTTCAGCAGCCGCGCGAGGTATGCGGTTCCGAGTCTTATCTCGCTTCCGGCAGAACCGTCGGCGGCAATACCCGTCGCCGCGGACATCATCTCCCTCGTACCCGGCATCAGCTGCATGAGTCCGCTCGCACCGGCAGCGCTGACGGCATTTTCGTCGTACCCGCTTTCCGCGAGTATAACGGCGCGGATGAGCGCGTCGTCCACCCCGAATTCGGCGGCAGCGAGTTTCGTTTCCCGCGCGTAATCGTCCGGAAAAGCGACGATCGCCGCACGGCAGACCGCCGCCGCGATTATCGCGGCGGCGATAAGCAGTATGAATTTTATCTTCCCGTGAGTTTCAGCCACTGAGCATACAGTTCCCTTGCCCTGCTTTCGAGAGAATCACGCCCGCCGTCGTTCGCTACCGTGACGTCAGAAGCGGAACGGCGCATTTCGTCCGTCCACTGCGCGCCCGCCACTTTCCCGAACATCTCCGCGCTCATCCCGCTGCGTTCCGCGGCTCTTCTGCGGCGCAGTCCGTCGGGAGCGGACACGTTCACTATGACGTCCGCGATATCCTGCGTGCCGCTCTCGAAAAGCAGAGGAATCTCGATCACGGTCACGGGGGCGTCCGAATGCGACGCGCGCCCGCGGATTTCCGCGATTACCGCCGGATGGACGATGCTTTCGAGCAATCTGCGCTTCTCCCCGTCCGAGAACACGGCTGCGGCAAGTTTTTTCCTGTCGAGCATGCCGTCCCGGACGCAATCCGGAAACGCGCGCGCAATGTCGCCGTATATCCCGTGCCCGGGCGTCTGCAATTCTCTCGTTACCGCATCGGCGTCTATAGTATGCGCGCCGAGCGACGCGAGAATACGCGTAAATTCGCTCTTGCCGCTTGCAATACCTCCGGTGACCGCGACGACGAGCCTGTCAGGAGTGCATCCGCAGTAGTGCTGGCGATATATGCCGAACGCGGAGCACAGACGCTTCGTGCGCACGCACCCGCCGTTTTTCTTAAAGTCCGTCGGCAGCCACTTCACGCCGTGCTTTGCCGCACATTCCGCACCCGTTTCGTTTATGAAATCCGCGTCTTTGAGCGGACTTGCCGTGAGAGTGGTCGCAACGTACTCGCAGCCGAGTTCGGCGCATTTTGCCGCCGCGGCGTCCAGCCGCGCGGAAATGCACTTACGGCACTTCGATCCTCCCTCCCGTCCGCCCTTGTCCGCACCGACGGCGCGATCGTATGCGGGCGGATCGTATCCGCCGTCTTTCACGGCGATTCCGAGTCCGAGCGCGTCCGTCAGCTTTACGACCGCGTCAAGCCGTCTGCGGTATTCGGAACGAAGAGTTATATTCGGGTTGTAAAAATACGCCGTTACGCGAAAGTGTCCGGCGAGATGCTCTATACCCGCGCTCATGCAGGGCGCGCAGCATACATGCAGAAGAAGCGACGGTCTGTCCGTTCCGCTGCACGCCGCAAGATATTCACCGTACCAATCCCGTTTCATTCCGCTTCGCCTCCGAGCCGCGCTTCGGTGTCAGCGATGCGCAGAGCGTCCAGCATGCCGCCTATATTGCCGTTCATGAAATCGGCAATGTTGTGCAGCGAAAGTCCTATGCGATGATCGGTCACTCTGCCCTGAGGAAAATTGTACGTCCTTATCCGCTCGCTGCGATCGCCCGTTCCCACCTGGCTGCGCCGCATATCCGCCTGCTCCTTTTCCGCAATCCCTTTGTAATGATCGTAAAGGCGCGCGCGCAGAACCTTCATCGCCTTTTCCTTATTTTTCGTCTGACTGCGTTCGTCCTCGCAGTTGGCCGTTATACCCGTCGGCAGGTGCGTTATACGCACGGCGGAATCCGTCTTGTTTATATGCTGCCCGCCCGCTCCGCTCGACCTGTATGTGTCTATGCGCAGATCCTTGTCGAGGATTTCGACGCTGACGTCCTCCGCTTCCGGCAGAACCGCCACGGTCACGGTGGACGTGTGTATGCGTCCCTGTGTTTCGGTTTCGGGAACGCGCTGCACGCGGTGAACTCCCGATTCGTATTTAATACATGCGTATACGTCCGTTCCGGCAACCGAATACGCCGCCTCTTTTATACCGCCAAGCTCCGTCGAAGTTACGTACAGTTCCTCCCATTTCCAGCCGCGGCTGCCCGCGTACATTCCGTACATGCGCGCAAGATCCGCAGCGAACAGCGCCGCCTCTTCTCCGCCCGCGCCCGCGCGGATCTCGAGCACGACATTCATGCCGTCGTCGGGGTCTTTGGGCAGGAGCAGCACGCGCAATTCCTTTTCTGACTCTTCCATCCGCTTTTTCGCGGAAGCAAGTTCCTCTTCGGCAAGCTCTTTCATATCGGGATCGCCGAGCAGAGCACGCGCCTCGTCCGCATCCGCCGCCGCCCGCCTGTATTCCGCGTATTTTTCCGCAACGGGAGAAAGAGCGGTATGCTCCCGGCAAAGCGCGCTCCACCTCTTCGTATCCGCTATAACTCCGGGATCGGATATCTCCCGTCCTATGGCTTCGTATCTCGCTACGATTTCGTCAAGTTTACCGGCGTTCATTTTTTCACCGCCGTAACGACGCGGTCGCGTCCGCCGATATCTTTTAAGACGGAAATTTCCGCAAACGATTTTCCGAGCAAAGCGCCGACATCCGCGGCCTGATCGAAGCCGATCTCGAGTACGAGCATTCCGCCGTCCGTCAGATGAACGGGAGCCTCGTCCGCTATTCTGCGGTAAAAATCAAGTCCGTCCTCTCCCCCGTCGAGCGCGATGCGCGGCTGACAGGTAACTTCGCGCTGCAATCCGTCTATATCGCCCGTACGTATATAGGGCGGATTGGACACTATGAGGTCGAATTTTCCGCTTATTTCCGCGAACATATCGGAGCGGACTGTCTTTACTTTTTCCGGCAGGTTGGAACGCGCGACCGCAAGCGCGTCTTCGCTTATGTCCGACGCGGTTATGTCCGCATTTGTCTTTTCCGCAAGCAGCGCGGCTATGCACCCGCTGCCCGTCATAAGATCGAGAACGCTCCCGTATCCGCGCTCGTTTATCAGCCGCACCGCTTCGAGCGCCACCGTCTCGGTTTCGGGACGCGGCAGATGCACCGCCTCGGTTACGTGCAGCTTTATGCCGTAAAAATCGCTCTCTCCCGTTACGTAATCGAGAGGTCTGCCGCCCGCGCGCTCCTCCGCGTATTTTTCGAGCAGAAGCGACTGTTCCGCCGTCAGTTTGCTTATGTGCGGAAGTTCGGTGCGTCCGACTCCGAGAACGGCGCACAGCATCCAGTCTGTCTCGCTCGCGTCGTCTATCCCGGCGTCCGCATATTTCTTTCCGAGAAAAGCGCGCGCTTCCTTCATCGTCATTTCGTAAAAATCAACGGACGGCACCGACGGATCCGCGTCCATTTCGAGCACCTTGCGGAACGCCGTTATCGCCGCCTCCGCCATGCCGTCGTCCGGCTTTTTCGTGGTCAGCGCCTGCAATGCGAACCCGGGGGCTTTAAATATCATGAAAAACGCGTTGTCCGGCATTTTTGCGACAAAGCGAAGCAGCTCGTAGGACAGTCCGGCAACGACGGGTATGCTGCACAGCCCCACGCCCATTATTATGAGATTATAAACGAGTCTGCCCGCGCCGCCCAGTCTCGCCTGCATTTCCGCCGTGGTGATCCCGGCAAAAGACAGCAGCCACGTCACGAATATCATCACTATTATGCTGAGAAACACCGTATAGAACAGAAACGTCGTGCCGCAGCGCGCGTGACGCGTAGAGCAGCTCTGCACGTTTTCGACGGTAAGCTCCATATTATGTTCGTAACAGTTTATCGTACGGTGTTCCGCGCCGTGATACATGTATGTGCGGCGTATGTCTTTTAGTCTGCTCGTAAAAAAGAGATAAAGCACGAGAACGATCACTTTCAGCACGCCTTTGACGAGGCTCATGACGAGTATGTGAATATTCGGCGAAAGGCGCTCGTCAAGTCTGAAAAGCGCGTCTATGCCCATCCACGCAAAAGTGGGAACGACTATGAACAGCGCGACGGCAAGCACAAGCGCAAGCAGCACGGCGACAAACATTCCGCCCTTGCCCAGTTTTGCGTCGTCCTCCTTGCCCGCATATATGTCGGCGGACTTGCCGATATATTTCACGCCCGTTGCGAGAGAGGAGAAAAACGACACCGCTCCGCGGACTACCGGCACGCGGTGATACCACTTCTTTCTCTCCGGATTACGTTCGGTGTACGTCACGAGTCTGCCCGATTCGTCGCGGCAGCATACGGCGGTACTCGTCTTCCCCCGCATCATGACGCCTTCGAGAAGCGCCTGTCCGCCTATCGAACAGGGCGTGTATCTGCCCGGAGACCGCCATTCGGATTTTTTCTTTTCTTTGCCCATTCTCCTCTCCGCAAATGAAAAAACCATACCCGGTAGGCACTTCCGAAAGTTCCTCGCCGCGGTATGGTCTCCGTGTTACTTCTTGACGTTCGCGTATCTCTTGTTGAACCTGTCTATTCTGCCGCCCGTCTCTACTCTCTTCTGCTTGCCGGTGTAGAAAGGATGACACTTGGAGCATACGTCCACTTTGAGAACGTCGCCTTTTTTCGTCGTGCCGGTAATAAATTCAGCGCCGCACGCGCAAACGCATTTTACTTCGTGATAATCGGGATGTATCTTCTCTTTCATCTTTGTCAAATTTCTCCTGTCAAATATCAGCCTTAATATTATATACGGCGCATACGGATATGTCAAGCGTTTTTAACGCATTGTCCGCGGTTATTTTTTGAATACCATGCTGCGTATGTCCTCGACCGCAGTCCTGATGCGCGAAGCCGACGACATGAGGCGCTCTATCTTGTCGCGCGCGTGCATTACCGTCGTATGATCCCTGCCGCCGCATATGCTGCCCACCGTTTCGAGCGGCATATTGGTCATGTCCGCCATGAGATACATGCATATCTGACGCGGCTCGACGATCTCCTTGTTTTTCTTTTTTCCGAGGAGCACGTCGCCGGTCAGTCCGAAATATTTGCATACGCAGTCTATTATCGCTTCAGGGCTTATCTTTTCCTCGGTCACGTTGCGGTAATCTTTAAGCGCGTCGCGGACCAGCTCGACGGACGGCATTGCCCCCGTCAGTCCGGAAAGAAACACTACCTTGTTGAGCAAACTTTCCATTTCGCGTATGTTGCTGTCTATCTTCTCCGCCATGAACGTCAGCACTTCAAGCGGAATGTTGCATTGCAGCTTCTGCGCTTTTTTCTTCAGTATGACTATGCGCGTCTCTATATCCGGCGGCTGAATATCGGTTATAAGACCCCATTCGAAACGGCTGCGCAGCCTGTCGGATATATCCGGGATCTCTCCGGGAGTTCGGTCGGAAGTGAATACGAGCTGTTTGCCCGCGTCATGCATGTCGTTGAACGTGTGAAACAACTCTTCCTGCGTGCGTTCCTTGCCGGACAGCAGCTGCACGTCGTCTATCATGAGTACGTCGGCGCTGCGGTACTTGTCGCGGAACGTATTGCGCGACTCCTTGCTGTTTCCTATGGAGGAGATAAAGTCGTTGAGAAACTTTTCGCTCGTCACGTATATGACTTTCAGTTCGGGGCGCGACACGAGAAGAGAATTGCCTATCGCGTGCATGATGTGAGTCTTGCCGAGACCGGACGCGCCGTATATGAACAGCGGATTGAACTTCTGCCCGGGCGCTTCGCTGACGGCATGCGCCGCCGCAACGGTAAGCTCGTTGCTCTTGCCTACGACGAATTCTTCGAAATTGTATTTGGGATTTATCGGCGTGCCCACGCCGTAAAGCGCTTCCCTGCGCTTTTCTTCCTCTCCGCTCTCGTTCTCTGCGACCGCCGCGGAGTAATCCTCCTTTTCGCCGTCCTCTATCACGACTATATCCGTCAGATACGGAGCGACCTTCTGCGCGACGATCTTAATGGGAATCTTCTGCCCGGAATTGACTTTGCTCTTATGCTCCGCGTTTGTCGCTATGAGCACGAGTCTGCCCTTGTCGTCCACGCAATAAGGCGTAAGCGTCTTTATCCAGACGTCATAACTGCATGCGCTGAACTCCGTTTCAAGGTCGGAAAGCATATCCCGCCATATTTCGTGTGCCGTTCTCATTGACTACCCTCTCGTTTTGAAATCGCTGAAGAAAAACAGCGTTATCTTCTGTATCAATCCGGTGAATTCCGCCTCGTCCCACTCCATGTCGAGCAGTTCGAGTATACCCGCAAGATACCCGTTCGCAACGACTTTCGCCATCAGCCGTTCCGATTCGGTTATCTTCGCGTCGCCGAAATTACGCTTAATTATTATGTTGCAGATCAGCCCGTTTATCTCTTCCCTGAACTCCTCGTACTCCGTGCCGGCGCAGCGGTAAAGCAGGATGAACAGCTCGTCGCGGTTGCGCCAGAACACACGGTACAGCTCTTTTGCGATAAAAGACGAAAACTGTTCGAGCGGCATCGCAAGCACCGTAGTCGTTCCCGCAAGATCCGCAATGAACTTGGGTATAAACGAATACACCGGACCCACTATTTTGTCGAGCAGCTCCTTCTTGCCCGAAAAATACCTGTAAAAATTGCCTATCGGGACGCAGGCGCCGCCCGCTATCCGCGCAACGCTGCCGTCCCTGTAACCCTTTTCGAGAAATTCGCTCTTACCGGATTCCAGTATGCGGTCTTCGATGGATTTTTTCTTTACCTGCATTGCCGCCTCCCGCCGGTTACGATTGTATCACAACGCGCCGTTTCTGTCAACGTTCCCGGCGCGGCTTCCGACAAGAGCGGAGTATATCTCGCTCTTGGACACGCCGCGATCGCGCGCTGCGGCTTTCATCGCGTCTTTTTCGCTCATACCCTGCTCCATGTAGTGAGCGACATGCTCCTCAGCCGTCAGACCGCACAATGCTTCGCCCGGCGCGGGCGCACCCTCGACGACAAGAACCATTTCTCCTCTTATCTCCGTTTCGGAAGGAATATCCGGGAGAACGAAACGCACGACTTCCTCGTGCAGTTTGCTTATCTCGCGTACGAGCGCGGCTCTTCTGTTCCCCAGCTCGTCCGCAAGATATTTCAGCGTTCCTATAAGATCGTGCGGCGCGACGTAAAATACGAGCGTCGCACGAAGGTCGCGGAATCTGTCCATAGTTCGCCGCCTGTCCGCGTTCTTTTCGGGAAGAAATCCCGCAAAACAGAATGCCGACATATCCATGCCGGACAGTACGAGCGCGCTTATCGCGGCACATCCGCTTCCGACGACGGTATATTCCAATCCCTCGCGGATGAGCGCGGAAACAAGCACCCCGCCCGGGTCGGACACAAGCGGCGTGCCGGCGTCCGAAACGAGCGCGACGTTCTTTCCCCGTCTGAGTTCCCCGATTATCGTCTCGGCGGCGCGCGCCTCTCCGAATTTTTCGTATACTCTGACGGGCGCGGTTATTCCGTAGCGCGCGAACAGCACCGCCGAGCGGCGCGTGTCCTCGCAATACACGACATCCGCGTTTTTCAGCGTCAAGACCGCCCTGTATGTAATGTCTCCGAGATTGCCTATCGGAGTGACCACTATGCTGAGCATTCACTCTCCTCGCTTCATTCCGGGATAATCGTCCGCCGTCGTGCCGTATATCATGCGCTCAGGCAGCACTTTCAGTCCGTCGCCCGCATTCATGCGGCACATGAGCATGAACAGACGCGGCGGTTTTTCCTCACCCGTACGCAGCACCTGCAGTTCCTTGGGAATAAGCCCGCGTGAGCGGCACAGATACATTATTTCGTCCATGCGCTCGCAGCGGTGTATGACGTAAAATCTTCCTCCGTCGCCGAGAAGCGCCGCCGCAACGGCAACTGTTTCTTCCGCCGTTATCTCGACCTCGCCGCGGGCTATGTCTATACCCGCGGACGCGCTGCGCGGTCCCGCTCCCGCCTTACGGTACGGCGGATTGCACGTCACGATATTGAACACGCCCTTCGCAAAGCACTGCGGAGCGTTCTGCGCGCGCATGCGCAGTATCGTTACGTCCAGACCGTTCAGTTCGGCGTTGCGCCGCGCGACTTCCGCGGCGTTTTCCTGCAATTCCACACCGGTCGTCGGAATGCCCTTCTTGCCCGCGAGAAGTATCGGCACGATGCCCGTGCCGCAGCACAGATCGATCGCTCTGTCGCGCTTCCCTCCGCGGACGAAATTGGCAAGTTCCACGCCGTCGCTGCCGAACGGGAACAGCCCGTCCTCCTGAATGAATTTAAGCCCGTGGGTCTGCAGATCGCAGATCTTCATTGTTCGAATATTCCGTCGAGATTGCGGTATTTCTGTGCGTTGTCAAGTCCGTAGCCTATTATATAGGGATTGCCCTTGACCGTGATCGCGGCATAGTCGGGATCTATATCCGCCTTGCGGCAGTCCGGCTTGTCCAGAAGAGCGGCGACGCGCACGCGCCTTGCGCCCCTGTCCTCGAAGTACTTTTTGACAGCCGCTATCGTCCTGCCCGTGTCCACTATGTCCTCGACGAGCAGTACGTCCGCGCCGACGATCTCCTCGTCCGTCAGGGAGCAATACTTCATGTCCACGCCTCCGGAAGACACCATTCTGTCACCCTCGCTCCTGTATGAGCTTGCGGAGACGAATGCAAAGCGCACGTCGCGCCCCTTGATGCAGCGCACGAGGTCCGCAAAGAATATAACGGCGCCCTTGATCACGCACACCGCGAGAAGGGGTTCTCCTCTTTTGCTGTCCGCAGCTATGCGTTTTGCCGTTTCGCGCACGCGCGCGTTGATCTCTCTCCGTGTAAAAAGTTTCTTATGTCTGTTCATCATCTGTAATTCTCCCCGCAGTCAGTCTGACCGCCGTTTCTGTTTTTTCGTCAGTGGCAAGCGCCGCCCCGGTGGCATATCCTATGACGGCGAGCACTTCCCCGCCGCACGCGACGTAAAGCAGACGCGCACGCAGATATCTCGGCACTTTTCTGTCTATCAGCCAGTCGCTCAGCGACTTTCTCTTTCCTCCGTACGGCACGAATACATCCCCGTTCCTGCGCGTACGTATCACCGTGCCCCGCGGCACTTTTCCGAGATCGATTATACTGCCAGATACGTCCGCACGCTCCGCGGTTTCGGCCGCCTCTGCGTATCTTCCCGCAGCAAAGCGCGTCACGCCGAGGGCGAACGGGTGCTCCTCGTCCGGAAAACTCTCCTTTGCGAACACGCGCACGCAATCGCTTTCGCGTTCCGCCCGAAAACCGTGAGGAAGATCGACGCCCGCTCCCGTTCTCGCGGAAGAGAGCGCGAGTATCGCCGCGACGTGCTCGGACGTATAATCGAAAGAAAGTCCCGCGGCAGCCATAAGCGAAAGCGCGGCGCCGCCCGTCAGCCTGTCCGGAGATATGACCGCGCTGCCGTCCGGCTGCGCAAACGCCTCCGACGCCCGCGCGGCGAGCCTTGCTGCGTCCCCCAGGCGCGACACCGCGTCGTCCACGCCCGGATATCTGCTCCGCACGAGCGGAAGCACTTTGTTGCGGATGTAGTTGCGGGCGTAATCGCTCTCCGCATTCGTCGCGTCGTCCGAATACGGCACGCGGTATATGCGGATATATTCGTTTATCTCCGGACGCATGCAACCGATGAGCGGCCGCACAATATTGCCGTCGCGCTCAGTCGGCCCCGTCAGTCCGTTTATGCCGCAGCCGCGGAATATGTGCATGAGCACGGATTCGGTCCTGTCCGATTTGTTGTGCGCGGTCATGACGATGCCGCCGTACTCGCCGAACGCGCGCATGCGCACGACGCGCGCCTCGGTTTCCAGGCTCCTGCCGTGTTCCGCCGCAAGCGCGGGCACATTCTCCCGTACGACGCGGCAGTCCACGCCGTGCGCGCGGCAGAAGTCGCGCACCAGTTTTTCGTCGGCGTACGCTTCCTCTCCGCGTATCATGTGGTTGACGTGTATGACGGTAAGATCTTCCGCCGGAATAAGCGAAAAGCGCAGCAGACAGTCGAGAAGGCACATCGAATCCCTGCCTCCGCTGACTGCCGCAGCCGCTTTTCCGCGAATATTGCGCGATACTATCGCTTTTACCTTTTCCGCCAGATCCATTTGCACCGCGTCACTGTTTGGGCGAATAATTGGGCGATTCCTTAGTTATGGAAATATCGTGAGGGTGGCTCTCTATAAGCGACGCATTCGTTATTTTGACGAACCTGCCGTTGCGGCGAAGATCGTCTATCGTCGCCTGTCCGACGTATCCCATGCCGCTGCGCAGACCGCCTATAAGCTGATATACGATCTCGGCAAGCGCGCCGCGGTAAGGCACTCTGCCCTCGACGCCCTCCGGAACGAATTTGTTTGCGGACGACACTTCGCCCTGGAAGTATCTGTCTTTGCTGCCGAGCGGCATCGCGCCGAGACTACCCATTCCGCGATAGGATTTGAAACTTCTGCCCTGATAGATTTCCAGCTCTCCGGGGCTTTCCTCGGTGCCCGCGAGCAGACTTCCGAGCATGACCGCGTTCGCACCCGCCGCTATCGCCTTGGTAATGTCGCCCGAATATTTGATGCCGCCGTCGCCTATTATCGCCTTTCCCGCCTTGTCCGCAGCTTCGCCGCAATCCATTATTGCGGTTATCTGCGGAACGCCTATGCCCGCTACTATGCGCGTCGTGCATATGGAGCCGGGTCCCATTCCGACTTTGACGACGTCCGCGCCCCTCTTTATCAGCGCTTCCGTCGCCGCCGCAGTCGCTACGTTGCCGGCTATGAGAGTCACGTCGGGGAATGCGTTCTTGATCTTCTCCACCGCGTCGAGCACCATATAGTTGTGTCCGTGAGCGGAATCGAGAGCAAGCACGTCAACGCCCGCTTTCACGAGAGCGGAGGCACGGTCGAGACTGTCTCTGCCGCTGCCGATCGCAGCGCCGCACAGCAGTCTGCCCTTGGAATCCTTCGCGCTGTTGGGGTATTTGATGACCTTTTCGATATCCTTTATCGTGATGAGGCCTTTGAGTCTGAAATTTTTGTCGACAATGGGCAGTTTCTCTATCCTGTGCGCTGCGAGGATCTTCTTCGCCTCTTCGAGAGTGGTGCCCTCGGGCGCGGTGACGAGATTGTCCTTTGTCATGACCTCGTCTATCTTCTTGTCGAAATTCTGCTCGAAACGCAGATCGCGGTTGGTCAGAATGCCGACGAGTCTGCCCGTCTTGTCCGTTATCGGAACGCCGGATATGCGGTACTTGCGCATGAGCGCGAGCGCGTCCGTCAGCTTATGATCGCGGGAGAGAGAGAACGGATCGTTTATGACTCCGTTTTCACTGCGCTTTACCTTATCGACGTGCTCTACCTGCTGCTCGATGGTCATGTTCTTGTGTATGATGCCCAGTCCGCCCTCGCGCGCCATGGCTATCGCAAGTTTGGATTCCGTCACCGTATCCATTGCCGCGGATACGATGGGGATATTGAGTTCTATGGACGGCGACAGCCTCGTCTTTAAGCTGACGTCGCTCGGCAGGATATTGCTCTCCGCGGGGATGAGCAGCACGTCGTCGAATGTAAGTCCCTCTTTGATGATCTTTTCCATGGTTCCTCCGTCAGACCGTCGTCTGTTGTCTTTATCTTATACTCTGTCTGTTTCCTTTTCTCTTTTTCCGCGCGTTACGCGACCGACGATACGGCGTCTGCAAACGCACCGTACGCCGCGTCCGTGCGCGCAGACGTCCATGTATTCTCGAACGTCTCGCTGCCGCCGGCGCTTTCCATCGCATCCGCAAAGCGATACAGCTTATACAGAACATACGCTTCAGGCAGTCCGGTAAGTTCGCCGCTTACTGACTGCACCATACCGTCGAACAGATCTTCGAGCGGTTCGTCTATTTCCGCGGCGGCGCTTTCGAGCGCGGCGACGTCATCGGAGCCGGCAGCGTATGCGGTAAGTTCGTCTATCGCGCTAAGCGGACTTACGGCAAATTCCTGCACTTTCTTTTCTGTCAGGATGCGGAGCGCGTCCCCGAACGTACCGCAGTTTTCGTATCCCTCTCCGAGCAAACCGTCGTACGCTTTGTCCGAAAGCGCGCGCATGGCAGTCACACGGTCGGCAAGAACGTGTCCGCCGTAGCCGTAGATTTCGCAGAACATAACGGGAGAATGCGCGTATGCGCGCTCGTAATAATCGTCTATCGTATCCGAATGCGCCCCGTGGCAGCTTGCGGAAAGATATGCGTTGCAGAACTTATACATATACTCCGCATGCGCCGCGGTAGGCGAATCTCCGTATGCGGCGGACGCAATGTCCAGCGCGTCGGAAACGAGGAGTATATAGTCGCAGCCGCCGTCAGTGCAGCCGTCGTCGCTGGACGCGCGGTCAACAGCCTCGCCCGCGTATACCGCCGCCATACCGTACGCGCCGAGAGAGCGGTAAAACTCCATGAATACGCGTGGCGCAGCCGCGGACACAAAAGACGCGAGCAGCGCGAGCAGCGCAACGAACACCGCCGCGGCTATACCCGCGGAACGGATAACGAACGCATAAACGGACGTTCCCTTTCCGCCGTTTCCGCTTTCGGGAACGTCGCCGCTTTCCGTCGTTATAGTGTTGTCGGAAGTTTCGCTCATTGTTATTTTACATTATAACACGTCTGCGGTTTTCAGTAAATCGTTTTTCGCTTTGTTTTGCGAAAAATTTGCGTTAAAGTTTCGCTTTTAACGGGCTACCGCGTCCGCACCGCGCCCGCTTCACCCGTCTGCGCGTTTATCAATACCGCGGAAAAGCCGTCCGCGGACGTAAACGAAACGTACCAGTAAGCGTCGCCGTTCTCCGCGACGGAGTTCTCGGTCAGCCGCAGCACTATCTCGCCGTCATCGTCGACAAGCTCCCGCGCAAGCGTGAGCGCATATTCCCCGTCCACCGACGCGGATACGGAAGAAAGTTCCGCCCGCACGCCGCTTACGGTCAGTTCCACGCTGTCGCCCTCCGCAGGCCTCACCGGCAGTTCCGCGGAATATCCGTCGCGGAACGGATGCCGCACGAGTGTGAACGAATGTTCTGTTCCGCCAATCACCGCGCACGCAGGCATTTCCTCGCCGCCGTCGGTGCCCGTCACCGTTATGACGGTATAATCCGTTTTCACGTCCGAGCAGCTTCCGTCGAGGGAATACGGATCTTCGCGCACTCCTCCTATCAAACGGACATGCATCCCGTCCGCGCTGCCCGTCATGAGCACGGGACGGTAGTCCGCCATACGGGAAGCGCACTTTTCTATTTCCGTCGACGCGCATGCGGACACTCCGGCAAGAGCGGCGGCGGCAATCAGAGCGGTTATGAAAAATATTGCGATATGTTTTGCCATACCGCAATATATTTGAATTTTTCCGCAATTATGTTTATCCGCGAAATTTACGCATTCAAGCCGCGGATATATCTGCGCTCCCCATCGGTTATCTTGTTTATGCGTCGGGTATGCCGTTCGGCGCCCGAATACGGAACGGACAGAAACAGATCGACTATTTTAAGAGCCAGTCCTTCGCCGGTAACGCGCGCGCCGAGCGCAAGCATATTCGCGTCGTTGTGCTGACGCGTCGCCTCCGCAGAGAAACAATCGGTAACGTGCGCGCATCTCACGCCCGGCACTTTATTCGCGCATATGCTCATGCCTATGCCTGTTCCGCAGACGAGTATGCCGCGATCGCACTTCCCGGACGCAACGGCTTCGCTTGCGGGGAACGCGTAATCCGGATAGTCCGCGGCCGGTTCGTCCGAACACAATCCGAAATCCACGGTTTCGTGTCCTTCATCTTCTATATGTTTTTTTATGACGTCCTTGAGCGTCCTGCCGGCGTTGTCCGCGGCGAGCGCGATCTTCATGCGAAAGTCCTCCGTCAGTATTCGAGTTTATGTTCCGTCTGGAATTTTTCTACGGCCGCTTCGAGCGGCGCGCACAGCCGCATCAGCATATCCGCCGTTTTTCGGTAAGCGTCCATTCCCCTGCCGTAAGGGTCGGGAATGTCCTCGCCGATAAGTTCGCCCGCCGTTCCCACTATGCGGTAATTGCCGTCGCTTGCCGCAAAATTATATGCGGGAGAACAGAGCAGCTGTTCGCGTATCTCCTCGGTCATACACACTATGACGTCCGCATTCTGAAGAATGTCCACCGTTATGCGGCGGCTCTTGTGCGGACGGACAGTCAGATTAAGTTCGCTGAGTACGCCCACCGCTTCCGCCGGCATGGGCTTGCCGTTATCCGCGAACACGCCCGCGCCCGATACGTCCGCCATGGACGCGCGCTTGTTGCGGCGCAGATAATCGGCGAATATCTGTTCCGCCATCGCCGATCTGCATGTATTCCCCGTACATACGAACAGTACGTTCACCTTTTCTCTCTTTCCCTGCTGTTGCATCGTTTCAGATCACCTTGCCGCCGCTCAGTTTTATGAGACGCGAAAGAACGGTGGTTCCCATTCCGCCCATCGGTACGCCTTCGGCGATTATCAGATTGTATCCGAGATTTTCCGCCTCTCGTATTCTCTCGAAAAGCAGCTTTGCGTATTCCGCGACGCTTTCTCCCATCGGCATGACGTTCCGCCCGTTATATTTGTGTACGTTGAAATTCATGCAGAATATAACGGGACGCGCGCCGTGCGTGAGCATGTTCGCGTCGTAATATCTGTTTATCACATCGCTCATGTTATCGTAAAAAGCGGAAAACACGAGTTCGGCTTTGGGAACGTACCCCGCCGGAATTTTGAGCGCGGCAAGCGTATCCACCATTACCTTTTCCGTATCGAGATCGCCTATTGCCTTTGCCACTTCGTCTATCGCCACGGCTCCCGCGCGCAGCACTTTGGGCGGCTTCTGCGTCATATCCACGATCGTACTTTCCAGACCGAGCGGGCACATCCCGCCGTCGAGAATGACGGGAATCTTACCTTTAAGGTCGTCGTAGACGTGCATCGCCCTCGTCGGAGACGGACGCGCGCTCGTATTCGCCGACGGAGCGCACACGGGAACTCCCGCCATTCTTATAAGTTCGAGAGCGACTTTGTGATCCGGCATGCGCACCGCCACGGTATCGTACCCGGCGGTCACTATGTCCGGAACGTTGCCGCGCTTGGGCAGCACGAGCGTGAGCGCGCCGGGCATGAATGCGTCTATGAGTTTGCGTGCGTCGTCGCTAACTTCCGCTACGGCGTCTATCTGGGATTTATCCGCAACGTGGATGATGAGCGGATTTGTCGCGGGACGGCCCTTGGCTTTGAACACTTTCGCAGCCGCTCCGGCGTCGAGCGCGTTCGCTCCGAGGCCGTAAACCGTTTCCGTGGGAAACGCGACGACCTCGCCGTCGCGCAGGAG
>CASEMM010000130.1 GCA_949289095.1 uncultured Eubacteriales bacterium
ATTCTTCGCGCGAGCAGTTAAGGCGAAGCCTTAACAAGGGGCTTGTCCCCCTCGCGCAATGAATCCTTTGGCGTTTGCGCTTTGTCGAGGAACACTCGCGCCGCGCACAGCGCGGCTGTGAATGCGAACGCAGACAAACAACCGGCGCGATTATATTTGCAAGGAAGGGCTCCCTCTCCCCCTGCTCGGCTTTTCACCACGGCTCTTCTTCGTCCCCTCGCAAAAAACTCTTGCAATTAAGCGCGCATGGTGATATAATAATACGGATGACGATAAACGGGTATCTTGCAGAGTACGCGCCGAAGTGGCGCGGGCATACGCCGGGGCACAAGGGCAAGCACGATCCGAGGGACATAACGGAGATCCTCGACGTGTTTCCCGCGGGTCTGATCGAAGAAGCGGAGGCCCGCGCGGCAAGGCTGTACGGAGCGTACTCGCTGCGTTTTCTCACGGGCGGCTCGTCCGTCGGCATAAAAGCCGCCGTGCTGGCAGCCGCTCCGAAAGCGATCGTCACAGACGCGTACCGTCACCGCGCCGTTGACGAGGCCGCGCTGCTTGCCGGCGCGAAGCCGATAACCGTCGGCGGGGAAGAGAGCGACGGACTGCCTCTTCTTACGACGGCGGACGCCGTCGAACGGGCGATGAAAGAAAGCGGAGCGGAAGTAGCGGTCGTGCAGTATCCCGATTATTACGGGCGTACTCCGAGGCTTGCGGAGATAGAGGAAGCCGTGCACGGCTGCGGCGGACTGCTTATTGCGGATTCCGCGCACGGGGCACACTTCGCACTACGACCGGATCTGTTCCCGGAAAGCGCGGTCATGCTTTCCGACGCGTGCAACATGTCCGCGCACAAAACGCTCGGTGCAATGACGCAGACGGCGTTTCTCGCGGCGGGGGAGCGGCTTGCGGAGCGTGCGGACGAAATGCTGCGCGCGCTCGGCACGACGAGTCCGAGCTATGTGCTGCTCGCGTCGCTGGAAAGCTGCGTCGACGGCGCGGCGGGTGCTGCGGCGGAGTATGACAGACTGAAACGCTTTTCGGACGAACTTCGCGGACGCGTACCCTGTCTGCCGAACGACGATTTCACGCGTATCGCGGTCGATGTCGGCGGCGGCAACGGCAGGAGAGCGGCTTATGAATTTTTCGGGCGCGGGATCATTGCGGAGAAGTATGACGAAAGATACGTCGTATTCATACTCACGCCGTTCGATACGGACGCGGAATTGCGCGCGTTCCGCAGCGCCGCGGAAGAAATTACGGATAAATTCAGAGGGCGGCGCGGTCTGCCGCATACGGGGAAATAACGGAATGGAATACGCACACAACGGAAAATTCGTGACGTTCGAGGGCTGCGAGGGCGTCGGCAAATCCACGCAGATACGCATGCTCGAAGAGTACTTTGAGGCGCACGGCATAGACGCGCTGTTTACGCGCGAGCCCGGCGGCACGGAAGTGGGCGAACGCATACGCGGACTGCTTAAAGACGAATCGCTGGACATGTGCCCCGAAACGGAACTGCTGCTTTTCGAGGCGGCGCGCAGCGAGAATACGGCGCGGGTGATAATACCCGCGCTGGAAGCGGGCAGAATAGTTATAGCGGACAGATATATAGATTCGACGACGGCATATCAGAGTTACGGCAGAGGGCTCGACCGCGGTGTCGTCGAGAGACTGAACGCATATGCGACGCACGGCGTGCGCATCGATCTGACGATATTCCTCGACGCTCCGCCGTTCGCTAACACGCACCGCACCGCTTCGGACAGAATGGAGCTTGCGGGACGCGAGTTTCACGACAGGGTATACGCCGGTTACCGCGAAGCGGGAGAGGAGAGCGGAAGATTCGCATTCATCCGCACGCGCGAGAGCAAAACGGAAACCGCCGCCGCCGTCATCGACGTGCTCAGAGAGCACGGGATACTGCCGTGAATATGCGGGAATACTGCGAGCTTGCCGCGCGGACGCGTGCCGGAAAGCGGCTGACGGAGCTGTTTGCCGCGGGCGGGGGCGGACAGTCCTACCTCTTCTCGTCGCCGGACACGCTGCTCGGAGAATGTCTCGCGTATGCCGCGGCATGCGCGGAGAACGGCGGAGACGGCAGACTGCTGTCGCGCATCGCGGGGGGAGCGTGTCCTGACGTGAGCGTGTTCGGCAGAGACGGATTCCGCACGGAGGACGCGGACGAAACGGTATCGCTCGGCAGACTTACTCCGGTCGAACTTAAACGCCGCGTGTTCGTGCTGCATCTGTCTGACAGCAGCGACGCGGCGCAGAACAAACTGCTCAAAACCCTCGAGGACGCGCCGCAGAGCGCGGTGTTCTTCGTGACGGCGTCGTCGCCGTCCGCCGTGCTGCCTACGATATCGAGCCGTCTGGAAGAGATATCTCCCGACGCGCCCGATATCCCGTCGATGTTCGGCGGGGCAGGCGGAGAAAATCTGCCGTACGCGCTGTACGGCTGCCGCGGCAGTCTGACCGAATTCGACGCATTGCTGTCCGGCCGCAAGACCGACGCGCTTATAAACGCAATAAAGTTTGCGGAGATCGTCGGACCGAGCGCGCGCATGCTCGAAGCGGCGGGACTGCTCGGTTCGACGCGTTCGGAAATGAAAGACGTGCTGTTGCAATTCGAGGGAATAATGGGGGATGTGATGCGTGCGGAGTGCGGTGTCGAAGCCGATACGCACGGACTGTATAACATAAGGTCGCTGACGGATAAGTTTCCGCTTTCCGCGATGCCCGGTATCACGAAAGCGGTGCATCGCGCCGTTGCGAGGAGCGCTTCGGGCAATCTCGCGGCGGTGGCGGACATGTTCGTCGTGACCGTTTCGGAGGTAATGTATCATGCCAAGAGTAGTGGGCGTCAAGTTTGAGAATACGCCCAAAGTATATTGGTTCGCAGCGACGGAAGAGTGCCGAGCGGGCGACAGCGTCATAGTGGAAACGGCGCGCGGCGTGGAGATAGGCGTCGTCAGAACTCCGCCCGAGGACGTTGACGAGAAAAAGATAGTCGCGCCGTTAAAGCCCATGCTGCGCGTTGCGACGGAAAAGGATCTTGCCGCGCATGCCGAACAGCTCGCCCGGAAACCGGAGGTGATGCGCATCGCGGGCGAGAAGATAGCCGCGCGCAAGCTGAAAATGAAACTGGTGGACGCGCAGTACACGATCGACGGCGCAAAACTCGTGCTGTATTTCACGAGCGAGAGCCGCGTGGATTTCCGCGAACTCGTCAGGGATCTCGCAAGCGCGTTCCGCACGCGCATAGAGCTGCGGCAGATAGGCACGCGGGAC
This sequence comes from uncultured Eubacteriales bacterium, assembly GCA_949289095.1. Taxonomy (GTDB): domain Bacteria; phylum Bacillota; class Clostridia; order Christensenellales; family Pumilibacteraceae; genus Protoclostridium. The sequence goes on from CASEMM010000130.1 coordinate 3,292, forward strand.
GAGTGCCGCATGCTGGGCGGGTTCGGTCCCTGCGGCAGGGTGTGCTGCTGCGCGGGCGGCTGCGACTTTTCCAAAGTCAATATCCGCATGGCGAAGAATCAGAATCTCTCGCTCAATCCCGGCAAGATAAGCGGACTGTGCGGGCGTCTTATGTGCTGCCTCGCATACGAAAACGCCTATTACACGGAGGCGAACAAACTTCTTCCCAAGACGGGCAGCAGGGTGCGCGTGGAAAAGGAAAACGGCGAGAAGTCCGAGGGTACGGTGAGCGGCGTCAATCAGGTGCGTATGACCGTCAAAGTGCGCACGGAAAACCGCGACGGCACGTTCGAAGCGACCGATTATCCGATAGAGAAAGTCACTAAACTCGATTCGTCGAGCGCGGCGGACGACCTGAAGGTAAGCAAGGCGGAGGCTGACGAACTGCGGCACATGGAGGACTGACGGGCAAGAGCAGCGGAGCGTCTGCGCCCGGTGACGGAATTCCGGCGTGTTTCGCCAGAATGGCTCCCGGTTAAATAATATCGCTCCGTGCGGGCGAAGACGCGGCCATAATTCATTTTAACGTCCGAAAACTGCCCGAAAACTATTTACTTTTTTTTCGCGCCGTGTTATAATGAATGACAATAAAGAGTCAGGAGGAGAAAAGTCATGGCAAGAGTTATTTCGGACGAGTGCGTATCGTGCGGAACGTGCGAGGGCGAGTGCCCCGTAAGCGCTATATCCGCCGGCGCGAATCACTACGAGATCGACGAATCCGCTTGCATCGACTGCGGCGCATGCGAAGCTGCGTGCCCCGTCGGCGCGATAAGCGAGAAGTGATCCCGATAAAAAGAACCTGAAAGGAGAATTTACCCCGCCGCACCCGTGCGCCGCGGGATAAAAGGAAATGAAAAAAGTAAGATTGATTTTGCCCGTATTCCTGCTTTCCGCGGCGGTATTCATGTGCGTGTGCATGAGCGGCTGTCTGAGCGCCGACTACAACGCGCTTGCCGAAAAGCTGCAGAGCGAGGATTACGGATATAACGTGACGACAGACCTCGTCGAATCGATGACCAATAACGAAATTACGGGCTTGCAGGCGCGCATAACCGCATCGAAGGTGGTGGGCGCGGACGTGGAGTTCGTCCGCATATGGTATTTCAGCACGGAAGAGTATGCGATACGTTGGTATGAGATCGACGAAACGGGATTCCTCAAATACGGTCTCGGTACGATAATCGGACCCGGAAATGCCGAGGAAGCCGAATCCGGAGAATTTTCGGGCGATGCCGACGTGGTGTATTCGCGCGAAGGTAAAGTCGTCATATGCGGAACGGCGGATGCATACGCCGACGCAATGTCTTGAAACGAGGAAAGGGACGGCGGCGAGAGCCGTGTCCCTTTTTCGATGCCCCTGCGGGCGGAGGAGAGCTTTTCAAGGTGAAGATTTCATCGGTCATAGGACAGTATATAAACAAGTATAAAATGATGAAGCCCAAGGAGCTTGCCGAACTCGCCAAGGGCGGCGACGCCGAAGCGCAGTATGAACTGGGCAAGAAACTCTATGCGGGCAAGGGCGTGAAGAAGAGCTACGAGCTTGCGCGGCAGTGGTTCGAAGCGGGTGCGCAGCAGGGGCACATCGGGTGCTGCTACGAATATGCGCTCATGCTTACGGGCGGAATAGGCGGCGAAGCGGACGACGAGCGCGCGGCGGAGTTTTTCAGAAAAGCGGCGGACGGCGGCAACGTCTATGCGATGTTCGAGCTGGGCGCAATGTATTCGCAGGGGCGGGGAGTGAAGAAGAATTACGTCAAGGCGATGCGCTATCTGCGCATGGCGCGTCAGCTTCCCGCGGCGTCCGCGCTCCTGGACGACGCCATCAACTGGTGGCGCCCCGCTGCGGAAGCGCGCATTCCCGAGGGCGAGTATTGGTACGGCGTGTGCCTCATAAACGGCTACGGCGCTGCGCCCGACGACGGTCCGATGGGGTATAACTGGATATATCAGGCGGCGCTGTCCGATCATCCCAAAGCGATTGACGCCATGGTGCAGATATACGAAAACGGCATAAACGTGCCGAGAGACGTCGAAAAGGCGAAATTCTGGCGCGAGCGCTTCCGTCAGGTGACGGGCAAGACGCTCGGCGTAGGCGACGATTCCTTCCGCGACGCGGCTCCCGAGCCTGCGGAAGACGGCGAAAACAAAACGAAATAAACACGGAGGTGACAGAAATGTCTTCGGGTAACAGCAGCAATCGCAACGGAAAGACGTCGCAGCGCAACACCACGGCAAACGCGCGCACGTCCAAAACGAAATTTTATTTCCGCATAACGATAAACGCTTTCGTGGGCAGCATGCTTGCCGCGATAGCGACGTGCCTTCTTTTCAACAAGCAGAATATTACTCCTATAATGATAACCATCGTGGGAGTGTTCTGCGTGTGCATAGGCGCGGTATCCGTCGTCGGCTATCTGCGCGACGAAAAGAGCGAGCGGGACATGGCGCAGCTGATCGTGGGAGTGTTGCAGCTCCTCATCGGCGTGATACTCATCGTTATGGCGATTCGCGTTGCAGAGTGGGTGTTCATCGCAATAGGCGTTGCCATTATGCTCTACGGCGCATTCTACATATTCAAGGCGGTGCGCAGCGGGCGCAAGGGCAATATGCCGGGCATCATCATGGGAATACTGCTCATCATCATCGGTCTGCTCGTGTTGTTCTATGCGTTCGGCTGGGGCTGGATGAACGACTGGGGATATATCCTCGTCGCCGTCGCGGCGTATATCGGCGCGGTGATATTCCTGTTCTTCTGATGAAATAAAATCGCGGCGGCGCGCGTCGGGCAACCGGTGCGCGCCGCATTTGCGTTTAAGCATGCGCGCGGCGGAGTGATTGCGTTTACGTTGCCGTGCCCGGTCTAATGCGCGTTCGTGCTGTCGTATCTGCGCTCATGTAACCGCGTACCGGACCCGTGCGTCTGCGTTTGCGCCGTGTCCGCGAACGGCGCGCGTATATATAATAATGAAAAGGAGAAAGACGGTATGAAAGCGGAAGAACTTTTTACGCTCGTTAAAAGGATACCGGAGGGGCGGGTCACGACGTACGGCGCGCTTGCCCGCGCTCTCGGCTGTCCGCGCGGAGCAAGGCAGGTGGGGCGGCTGCTTCATACCAACCGCACGCCGCTCGTCGTGCCCTGTCACCGCGTCGTGTTCCGCGACGGCAGTCTGTCGCCCGCGTTCGCATTCGGCGGAAACAACGTGCAGCGGGAGTGGCTGGAACGCGAGGGAGTGCCGTTCGACGGCGAACGGGTGGACATAGCCGCCTGCTTCTTTGCCGATTTCGGCGGAGAGGAATAGCGGAGCGCAGCCGATAAAGCGGGAATTTACCTTGCTTTCGCCCGCATTTCGGCAAAATTTACACTATTTTTACAGCGTTGTTACAATTATAAATAAGTTTGTTACAAGTATGCGGTAAAATGTAATTACTAAAATCAAGGAGAAAGAAAAGAAATGAAAGCAAAGAA
>CASEMM010000131.1 GCA_949289095.1 uncultured Eubacteriales bacterium
GTAATTCACACAACATGCCGCACTGGCACCGCGACTGCGAACTGCTGTATGTCGAAAGCGGAAGTATAGACGTTTTCTGCCGCGGAAGGAATCACCTGCTGCGCCCCGGAGAAGCCATGTTCATACAGAGCGGCGAAATACATTACATGAAATCGCGCGAAGAAACGTATCTGCTCGTATTCATCTTCGCGGAGGAACTGATGCGAACCGTCGCGGGCGGAATCAGGCTCGTATCCCCGCGAATTTCCGATCCTTCCCCGCTGCCCGCAGCATACGCGAGGCTGCGCGACGAACTGACGGAAAGAAAACCGTTCTACGCCGCCGTCGCCGACGCCGTGACGCAGGAGCTGATCGCTGAAATACTCCGCCGCGAATCCACTACCGAAGTCAGCGATCCGGATGCGGGCACGGGTACGCTCAAACGCCTGCTCGACGACGTGGAAGAGCACTACGCGGACTACACTTTCGAGCGCGCCGCGAAGTTCGCGGGATTCAGCGAAGCGTACTTTTCGCGGCTGTTCCACAAGCAGATGGGCATGACGTTTTCGTCCTATCTCAATCACGTCCGCGTACGCAACGCGGTGCGTCTGCTGCGCGAACGTCCCGACATATCCATGACGGAACTGTCCATAATGACGGGATACACGACGATACGTAACTTCAACCGCATGTTCAGGGCGATCACAGGCTTCGCCCCGCGCGAACTGCCGGATACCGCGTCGGCTTTCCCGGATACGGACGCGGCGGACGGCGATCCGTCTCTCGACGGCTGCACTCTCGTCGAATAACGAAAAACAATATACCGGAATACGGATAAGGAGGAATATAAAATGGTAATCACGATAAGCCGCGAATACGGATCGGGCGGAAGCGAAATAGGTCACAAGCTCGCCGCGCTTCTCGGCATACCCTGCTACGACAAAACGGTAACAGAGCTGACGGCGGATTTTGCGGGGCTGCCGGCGGACACCGTCGCCGCCAGCGAGGACAAGACGAGCATGGCGCTCGATTACTCCGGATATCACGTCTACGGATACGGACTGTTCAGCGCGAACAGATTCCTGCCCATGTACGATCAGATATTCATCGCGCAGAGCAACGCCATCGTCAGGCTTGCGCGGGGCAGCGACTGCGTCATAGTGGGACGTTGCGCCGCCGAAGTGCTTAACCGCAACCGCATTCCCTGTCTGAATGTTTTCGTGCACGCACCGCTGGACGAACGCATAGCGCGGCTGCGCACGCGGCACGACATCACCGAAGCCGAGGCGCGCAGATTCATCAAAAAGAGCGACAAGGCGCGCGCCAACTATCACAGAAAATACGCCTTTACCGAATGGGGAAAGGCAAAGAACTACCACATGACGATAAGCAGCAGCATAGGCATAGACAATGCGGTAAAGGCGATCGCCGCAGCCGTCGGAAAATAATACGGACGGAATAAGCGGAAATAAAGCAAGGACGCGTCAGAGCAGATGCGTCCTTATTTTACCGAGGGCGTGCGCGTCGGCGGGCGCCCATTCGTCATCTCTGAGTTCGGACGACAGCAGTCTGCATACGCGCGCATGCTCTTTCAGCCTGTAATCGGAAAGGCGGCGGCACAGGCAG
>CASEMM010000132.1 GCA_949289095.1 uncultured Eubacteriales bacterium
CATCCGTTCCGAATACACCGTCGCGGAATACGACGCCGTATGGATGAACGGAGCGGGCGGTCAGATAGCCGTCACCAAAGTTAAACACGGTTCTTCCGCCGTATTCCCTTCGTCGCAGTACGAACTCCCCGCCAAAACGGGATATACTTTCGTGAGCTGGCAGGCTCAGGGCAATCAGGATATTTACAACGTGACCGGCAATATCACGCTCGATCCCGTATTCGCCAAGAATTCCTATTCCGTCAAATTCCGCAATCCGCTCACCAACGAAGTTTATTATCAGAACGTTTACGGCGGTACCGGCACGACTGCCGAACAGATACTGGAATATTACACCTTCATATCGCTCGACACGATAGTGGACGTTCCTTCGGAAGTCGGTAAAGATTTCCTCGGCTGGTACGTGACGAGAGGAAGCGAGAAGATATTGCTCGGATATTCCTCCGTCGCGGGCGCGGCGCGTTGGAGCCTGTATTCGGCTTCCGCGACCGAGGGCGCTACGGCGTTGTCGGGAACGCTCATCGTGACAGGCGAGAATTATTATTACACCGAAGTATCCAACGTCGAATATTATCTCGTCAACGATCTGTGGCGCGATCAGGTCGATGCGCTCGTCGAGATCGACGGAGTATGGCACAGAGTGCCCGACGCTTCGTCCGATCCCGTCGCGATAGGCTCCGGTACGCTCACGTTCGCGGGCGGACTCTTCTATGCGGTAGAGAACGATCTTACTTTCGAGTCCGAATTCACGGCGAGCGTATACGAATTCACGTATCACACCGGACTATACGGCGACGACGGCGAGGAAACGGTCATTACCGAACGCTATACTCACGGCTCCGTGGTCAGAGCACCCGCTATCGGCGAAAAGGAAGGAAGCGTGTTCATCGGTTGGTATACCGAGGAAGCTTTCGTCAATTCCTACGTATTCGGAAGCCCCGCGACTGCGGGAGCGACGCTGTACGCAAGATGGGAGGCGCAGACCCTTTCCAAAGGCGTAGTTTATAAGCTCAACGGCGACGGCTCGGCGTATATTGCCTGCGGCACGGACGAGAACGATATTCCCGACGACGGAATATTCGTCGTGGCGAATTATTATATGAATAAGCCCGTCACCGGCGTGGACGCGGGCGCATTCTCCGACGAATCGAGAATGCGCGGCATAGTCCTGCCCGCAACTCTCGTCAGCATAGGACCCAATGCGTTCATGAACGCCGTAAATCTCGTATCGGTAGAGATACCCGAGAGCGTCAAGACGATACCCGACAACTGCTTCAACGGTTGCGTTTCGCTCGTATCCGTCGTATTCCCCGCGAATTCTTCTCTCGTTTCGATAGGGGCGGGCGCTTTCAGAAATTGTATTCTGCTCAACTCGGCGATGACCGAGTCTTCGGAGGCGTCCTTACCCTCGACGCTTACTTCGATAGGGGCGAGCGCGTTCAACGGTTGCGCTTCGTTCACCGAGATAGTCATACCTTCCGGCGTGACCGATATAGGCGACAATGCGTTCTTCGCTTGTTCCGCTTTGCGTTACGCGGTGTTCACAAGGCAGACGCCCTGCAATATCGGCGCGAACGTGTTTGTCCGCAACGGCAACGATTATAACGCTTTCCGCATTTACGTCCCCGACGTCCAGACCTATACGGCTTCGAGCGTGAGCGAGAACTGGAAAGCGCTTGCCGCGAAATTATATTCGTCCGCCAACGTGGACGACGGCGGCGAATGGACTTACGTGTCCAGCGCAGGCAACGCGGTACTGCAACAATATATAGGTGACGAAACCGTCGTTACCGTGCCTTCGTCGATAATCGTGAAAGGCGTCGTCATAAAGGTCACGGGGCTTGCCGACAACGTATTCGGCAGTACGGTTACGGAAGTCGCTTTACCCGCGGGCGTGACTATTTCCGCGGAAACCTTCCTCTCGGCGACTTCGCTTACCGCTATCGCGCTCGAAAGCGCGGGTGTAACGGTTTCGCCCGAATATCTCGGCAAGGCTTATTCCGAAAGCGCAACTCTCAAGACGTTGATATTACGCGACTCCTCGCTGACGCTTGCGGAATTATTCGCGGGAAGCGCGCCCGTCAATCTCAAGAACCTCATACTCGAATTCAACGGCGACATGACGCCCAGCGCGTACGCGAATAATCAATATATCACTTACGTGCGCATCGGAGAATTCGTCATGAACGTTTCCGCCGACGCATTCTCCGGCGATACCGCTTTGCAGACGGTATTCTTCGCGGGCTCGCTCTGCGACGAAATAGGCGATAACGCTTTCAACGGTTGCATTTCGCTGACTTCGTTCCGTTACCTTACCGAGGACAGCGACGGCTTGCCTACCGCAATATCCGACGTGGGTTCCGACGCTTTCACGGGAACGCCCTGGATAAGCGCGCATTCCGACGAATTCGTGATAATAGGCGACGGTATCCTTTATAAATATAACGGTTCCGCAAGCATCATCACGATACCCGCGGAAGTCAAGACTATAGCGCCTTACGCGTTCTACGCCAACAGCCATATCGCCGTGGTACTTGCGGAAGACGGCTCCGCGCTCACGACGATAGGGGAATACGCTTTCGCGGAATGCGCCTCCCTCGAAGCGGTCGTAATTCCTTCGAGGGTTAAGCTGATAATGGAAAACGCTTTCTATAACGACGCTAAACTGGCGACCGTGGTGGCGTTGCCCGGCACCGCTCCCGAACTGCGCGGTAACGCATTCACTTCTACCGATATAATTACGGTGTATTCCGTGGGTGCATATTATAATTGGATAGCCGGAGCGATTAACGTTCAGGTAAGCAAAATCGTCACCGACCTTAAAGCGGGCTTCGTGTACTCGAACGCCGACGTTTCCGCGGGCGGCGGACTTCTCATAATAAAAGCGATCGACGCGAGCGGCAAGACCGTGATCCCGCAGCAGATAGGTAACAGCAACGTCAATCAGATCGCCGATTACGCA
>CASEMM010000133.1 GCA_949289095.1 uncultured Eubacteriales bacterium
GCGGCGGAATCGATGAGCGCGCGGTACCTGCCCGCCTTGTCAGATTTCCAACCCAGCTCCGCGCACTTCTCGCGTATCCTTCCGGCGTGCCAGTCAACGTCCCTGCCCGCCGCGAAATGCTCCGCGACAACATACACGCGCCCGTCGCCGTCCGCCGCATACCAGTGACAGGCAAGCGGATTGTGCAGTCCGGGATCTATGGACATGACGTCCTGCCATTCGCGCGGCACGGGGAACGGATCGATCACGTGCGCGTTTTCGTCGAACTCGGGATATACAAGCCCTCCGCGCATTAGAAATCTGCCGTAACGGCGGCTTTCGAGCACATCGGCGGGCAGCGTCGCCGTCAGCGCATCTATTTCGTCCCTGTCTATATACGGATTGTCCGCCCATTCCATGAACTCGCACCACACATCGGGATCGTCGGACATGTAAATGCGGTCGTACGCGAACGTACGTCCTTTGAGCGGCGTCATAGTGCCGAACATGATCCCTCTGCGGTCCACGAGGCGCATGCGGCATTCGTCGTATATGTCCTCGGGCGGCTCTTCGTCGAACCACACGTAATCCAGCCCCGTGCCCTGAAACTTCTCACGTCCGCTCTCGCACGACTTGAATCCTATGCGCGACAGCGTGCCGAACACGTTCTTCACGAGCAGATAGTCTATCACCCCGCACTCCGGCGCGGACGACCTGCCGCTTATCATCACCGCTTCCGCTATCCACTCTTTTTTAAGATAGGACAGCACTTTGCGCTGCGCCACGTCGCGCTGCACTTCGCGCGTTAGACTGACCACCCATCCTTCCGTGCGTCTGTTTTTCCGGTACGGATGCACGCCGCGTGCAAGATACGCCGTTTCCGCCGCGCCGCACTCCGTCTTTCCGCTGCGGTTGCCTCCGAACACCCAGCGGTTGCGCTTGTCGCAGCGGTGAAAAGCGAGCTGCTTTTCGTGCACGAAAGGCGGTTCGTTGTAATGAGCGAGTTTATTGTTCTCCCGCTCCGCCACAAGCGCGCGCTCCGTGCGCAAGAGCCGCGCGAGCAGTTCCTTTTCGTCAATATTCACGCGCTCAACCTCCTTTTCCGTCAGAATTTTACTCCGCGGGCGCGGTATAATATCGCAGATGAAGACTGCGATTGCGATAATAGCCGCGGCTCTGCTCTCACTGCCTCCGGGCGGCTGGGCTCTCGCCGAAGACTCCGTACCCTTCTATGTTTTCGACGGAATGACATATTCCGTCCTGTTCATACTGCCCGTAAACTACTTCGTCGCCGTCGAAGAAAACGGCGAAGAGTTCTGCCGCGTATCCTATCTGGATCTCGACGGCTATGTCCGCGCGGACGACGTCATACCCGTGGACTACGAACCGCTCGTCAAATTCCCGCAGTCCGGAAGCGCGACGCTGAAAAAGAGCGTGTCCTCCGTCTGGCTGTATTCCGATCAGGCGCTCACCAACGTAGTTTCGGAAGTCACCGCCGCAGACGATATATTCCTTTACGGCGCGTCCGAACGCGAAAACGTCTATTATGTCCGGGCAGGCAGCGGAAGCGGCGCGCGCAGAGGATACATATCCGGAGAGGCTGTCGACGTCGAGTTTCCTCCGCCCGGAGACCCCTCGCCCGCAGAAGAAAACAAAGATCCGGAAACGGACGGAGAGCAGACGGCGGACCGCGCCGAAGAATCTTCGCAGCTCCCCGTCGCGGTCAGAATAATCCTCATCGTTTCCGTCACCGTACCTGCTTTTCTGCTCGCCGTGCTTCTGTCCCGCAAAAGATAGCCGCGCGTCCGGAACCTCACGGCAGATTCATTCCGAGCGCGGCGAAAACGGAAAAATCGTACCCCGACTTTTTCATCGCTTCCAGCACCCAGCGGCACTTTTCCAGCGCGCGCACGGCGCACGAATGCACCGTCGAACGGCATACGCCCGTTTCCTCCGCGACGGCAGCTTCCGTGCGTCCTTCCGCACGTCCCTTTACGGCGGCGCGTTCGCGCTCCGTCATGACGGACATCATGCGGCGGCACACGTCCGCGGCAGCTTCTATCGCCCGCTTTTTTTCGATGAGACGCAGCATGCGCGATACGGCGCGCTCCGTGGTCAGTCCGGCGTCCGCAGCCGTTCTGTCGAGAAGAGCGTCCGTGCGGACGGAATACCTTTTAAGCCGCGGCATTACCGCGATTGCGCGCAAAGCAAAATTTTCCATGTGTATCCACCCCCTTCGGGTCTATATTTTAGAACATATATTCTAAATACATTCGTATAATACACCTCATTTGCGGACAACAGTATGTCCGCATTAAAAGAATTTGTCAGAGTGCAAAGCGTTGACTTTCGGCGGCGATTGATGTACAATATTCAGCGAAACAAGGAGGTTAAGACATGGCTCTTAAACAATTCAAAGCGGAGAGCAAACGACTGCTCGACCTTATGATCAATTCCATTTACACGAACAAGGAGATCTTTTTGCGCGAAGTCATATCCAACGCGTCGGACGCGATAGACAAGCTGCACTTTCTGTCGCTGACGGACGAGAACGCGCGCAGGGATTTCCGCATAACGATAGAGCGCGACCGCGACGCGCGCACGCTCACGATAGACGACAACGGCATAGGCATGAGCGCGGCGGAGCTGGAGAGCAATCTCGGCACGATAGCGAAGAGCGGCACGCTGGAATTCAAGAAAAAGGCGGAGGACAAGAGCACGGCGGAAGAGCTCATCGGGCAGTTCGGCGTGGGATTCTACTCCTGCTTCATGGTGGCGGACGAAGTGACCGTCATCAGCCGCAAATACGGCGAAGAAAACGCGCACAAGTGGGTCAGCAAGGGTGCGAGCGGTTATGAGATAACGGATGCGGAGCGCGCCGAGAGCGGCACTGCCGTGATACTTAAACTGAAAGAGGACGGAGACGGCGAAAATTACTCGCGGTATCTCGAAGAATACACTCTGCGTTCGCTCGTCAAACACTATTCGGACTACATACGCTATCCCATTCGCATGGAAGTCACAGAATACACGGACGAAAAGACGGAAGACGGCAAGCCCGTGACGAAAAAGGAAATGAAAACGCTCAACTCCATGGTTCCGATCTGGAAAAGGCGCAAAGGCGAAGTGACGGACGAGGAATACAGGGATTTCTATACGGACAACTTCGCTGACGGCGACGCTCCCGCGAAAGTCATAGCGACGAGCGTCGAAGGCGCGGTCAGTTACAGCGCACTGCTGTTTATCCCCTCACGTCCCCCGTTCGACTATTATACAAAGGCGTTCAAACGCGGGTTGCGGCTGTATTCGGGCGGCGTTCTGATAATGGACAACTGCGAAAAGCTGCTGCCCGACTGGCTGGGTTTCGTCCGCGGAGTCGTGGATTCGGCGGATCTTTCGCTTAACATTTCCCGCGAAATGCTGCAGCACGACCGTCAGCTCGCCGAAATAGCCAAAACGCTGGAAAAGAAGCTACTCTCCGAGCTTTCCAAATGGATGGAGAGCGACCGCGCGGCATACGAAAAGTTCTTTGCCGACTTCGGGATCACGCTCAAATTCGGCGCATACGAAGGTTTCGGCATGAATCTCGATAAAATCCGGGATCTGCTCATATACAAAACGGCAAAAGGAAAAACGGTATCGCTCAAAGAATACGTCGCAGAAATGCCCGAAGGTCAGAAGGAAATTTACTATGCGTCCGGCTCGAGCGACGTTTCCCTTTCGTCGCTGCCCCAGGTTACCGCCGTGGCGGCAAAGGGATACGACGTGCTTCTGCTGACGGACAACGTCGACGAATTCGTCGTCAAGCTGCTCGGCAAATACGGCGAAAAAGAGCTTAAAAGCGTTTCTTCCGATTCGCTCGATCTTTCGACCGAAGAGGAAAAGACGGCGGAGAAAAAGAACGCGGAGGACAACAAAGTTCTCCTTGACGAAATCAAGACCGCGCTCGCGGGCAAGGTTTCGGAAGTAAGACTGTCCTCCATGCTCGGCGAATACGCG
>CASEMM010000134.1 GCA_949289095.1 uncultured Eubacteriales bacterium
TCATAGATACGGGCAAACCCGCATGCTCGCCCGAATGCTCTCCCGCATGCGACTGCGGCAAGTATCTCGAGATCTGGAACTACGTGTTCATGCAGTATAACAAGACGGCGGACGGCAGATATGAACCGCTTAAACAGAAAAACGTTGATACGGGCATGGGACTCGAACGTACGGTAAAGACGCTGTGGGGCGTTCCCAGCGTTTACGATACCGATCTGTTCTCTCCGATAATAGGCAGGATAGAGGAGCTGACGGGCAAAAAGTACGGCTCGGACGAAGCGACGACGCGCGCCATACGCGTCGTGGCGGATCACATAAGGACTTCCGTCATGATAATAGGCGACGAGAAAGGCGTGGTATGTTCCAATGTCGATCAGGGGTATATCCTTCGCAGACTTCTCCGCCGCGCGATACGTTTCGTCAGGCAGCTTGGCGCCGGCACCGGAATACTCGGCAAGGTTGCCGAAGTGGTCATAGCCGAATACGAGGACGTGTATCCCGAACTCCGCCGCCACGCCGACCGCATCACGGGTGAGATCAATGCGGAAGAACTGCGTTTCGAAAAGACGATAACGAGCGGCATGAAGAGATTCGAGGCAATACGCGATCATCTCGTCGGGGATACGATAGCGGGTAACACCGCATTCAAACTCTACGATACGTTCGGTTTCCCGATAGAGATGACGGTAGAGCTTGCAAAGGAAGCGGGGCTCAAAGTCGACACGGAAGGATTCGAAAAGGCGTTTAGGGAGCATCAGGCGAAGAGTCAGGCGGGCGCGGAACACAAGTTCAGGAGCGGTCTTGCGGACAACGCGGAGCGTACCGTAAAACTGCATACTGCGACTCATCTTCTTCATGCCGCGCTCAAAAAAGTCCTTAACGACAGGAGCGTTTCGCAGAAGGGAAGCAACATAACCGAAGAACGTCTGCGTTTTGATTTCAATTTCCCCCGTCCGCTCACGCAGGACGAGATAAAGGCTGTCGAAGACGAGGTGAACAGGGCGATAGACGCGCACGTTCCCGTAGTCTGCAAAGAGATGACTCTCGACGAGGCGAAGGCTATAGGTGCGGAAGCGCATTTCGAAAACAAATACGGCGAGCGCGTCAAAGTGTATATCATGGGCGATTATTCCACCGAAGTGTGCGGCGGACCTCATGCCGCGAATACGGGCGATCTCGGGCACTTCAGGATACTCAAAGAGCAGTCGTCGAGCGCGGGCATACGCCGCATAAAGGCGACCATCGAAAACGGGAACACAGAGGGCGGCGAGCGCTGAATCCCGACAGATGTAAATTAACGGTACAACCGGTGCCGCAAGCCTTGCGCTTGCGGCATTTTCCGTAACTTATCCGGCGGCAGCCGACGCAAAAAACAGCCGGAGCCGGTGTTGTAATATTTGACTTTACATCGCAGATGCGCTATAATATCCGTATTATCCGGATGCGATCCGGTATCGGGAGAGGAATCATGAAAATAACTTCGAGATTCACGGTAGCCGTGCATACGCTGTTGGTCATTTATTTTTTCGGAAAGTCCGACAAGGTAACTTCCGAATTTATCGCCGCAAGCGTGCAGGTTAATCCCGTCGTTATACGCAGGACGCTTCTGAGTCTGAAAGCGGCAAAGATGATCGAGGTCAGGGCGGGAAGCGGCGGCGCGAGTATCATAAAGGAGCTGAAAGACATTACGCTGTACGACGTATATAAAGCCGTGGATGCCGTCGAAAATTCGGACGGCGGCATTTTTCACTTTCATGAAAAACCGAATCCGGCATGTCCCGTGGGGAAGAACATTCATGCGGTTCTCGACGGGCATCTGGCAGACGCTCAAAAAGCAATGGAGCGCGAACTGGAAAAGGTAACGCTGTATGATCTGACGCAGGATTTAAGCCGTAAAATATGATAACGATTCGGCACGCGGACCTGCCCTCTCCGGGGGCAGGTTTTTTGTAAAAATTTCGGAGATACAAAAAAAAAATATGTTGTAATGCTTGACATTACAACGATGGAATGTTATACTGCTGTTGTAATCAAGATGATTACAACAAATAAAATTCTTACGGAAATGCAAAAAAAGTATCCGGAATACAGCGGTGAAAACTATCTCGACATGACGGCAGGATTCTTCTTTGCCTGACGGCTGCGGAGAGTGAACGGCAAGTTCCGATTCTTTGCGGGGCAATGCCGGGATCCGGAATATGAAGAAACATGCCTGCGGAGCCTTAACCTTCCGCGGGCATGTCTGTTTATGGTTTTTACGTTATCGTATGACGGCATGCGTGAGGCAGCCGGTTGCGCGGCACGGAACGTCGTCCGTTTCCCGGAATCCGTAACCGGGGGACCGTCGGGCTTACGGTTACCGCGGCGGTGAGGAAAGGGAATTTATTTTTGCGCAGCGTGCCGCGAAAGCGTTTTCGCCCCCGCACCGTCCGCAGTTCGGGCTTTCCGTTCTTTTTTGCGTGCGTATATTTCGAACGGCAGGAACATTGCCGACCAGATGGCGAGCAGAAGAGCGGGGAAGATTATGAGATAGCCGTATATGCCGAGCGAACGGACGAGCGCTTCGAGAAACGCCACTTGTTTTCCGCCGTTTATATAGAGGAAGTCGGTTCGCATGAGTTTATTGAATATGAATATGGCTATTACTCCGGCAATAAGCGGGAGAGCGGCTTTTTTAAGGTCCGCTATTCGCGGACGATAGCCGTCCGCGAGTACGAGAGTCGTGTACAATACCATGAGAAAATGGAATACGAAACTGTGAATCGCCGCAAAATTGAAAACGGGAAGCGCGCTCCACGTGGGAAGCAGCAGCCCGAATACGGCGGCGGGATAGCCTGTGCCGTATACAACGGCGGACAGCGGGCGGGAGCGCGGACGTATGACGTGAGCGAGGAATATGAACTCCGTCAGACTGCAGAGGTGCAGCGGCAGATCGGCAAGCGTCCATTGACCTGTCGCCAACAGCATGATCTGCGTGT
>CASEMM010000135.1 GCA_949289095.1 uncultured Eubacteriales bacterium
GCGAGTAGGCGGTCGCGGTCCGCGTCCGTCAGTTCGCGCCCGCCCGTTTCAGTCAGGATACGCGAGCAAAGCGGCAGCATCTCGTCTACCGCGCCCTTGATGTACGCAGTGTATGCGCGGACGGATTTTGACTTGTCGTCCGACATGTCATACAGCACCGTCATGCGCTTGCGGTCGGAATCGAACGGCTGCTCGAACAGCTTTTCGTGCTCCTCGCGGTAGTCGTCCGCGTCTATGCCGAAACCGAGTGCGAAATTTATGAGCGCGCCCTCGGTAGGATCGCCCATTGTTTCGCCGGGGCGGTCGGGGTCGAAGTGCGCGTTGCCGCACAGGGCGCAGCCGTCCACGAGATCGCGGAAAAGTTCGTCCGAATGCTTGCTTCTGAGATCTTCGACGGCAGTCGCCCTGCCCTCGTCGAAGTCGGAACCAACCGCAACATGCGTGACAGTCATGCGGTTGAGAGTCAGCGTGCCCGTCTTGTCGCAGCATACCACCGTCGCGCCGCCCAGCGTTTCCACGGCGGGCAGACTTTTAACGAGCGCGTTCTTTTTCGCCATGCGCTGCACGCCGAACGCCATTATTATGGTAGCCGTCGCGGGCAGTCCTTCGGGGATTATGGATATTGCGAGCGATATGCCGAGCAGAACGAGCGATTCCCACGATCTGCCGTCGTTGCGCGCAAAGCCTATTATCATGATGACCACGCACACCGCCAGCCCGATGACAGTCAGTATCTTGCCGACGGAATTCAGCTTGCGTTTGATGGGCGTGACCGAGTCGTCCTGCGTTTTGAGCATATCCGCGATCTTGCCGACCTCGGTATTCATGCCCGTACCCACGACTATGCCCTTTGCGTTTCCGTACATGACTACGGACGACGAATACGCCATATTGACGCGGTCGCCCAGCGGCGTATCGACGGGCAGTACCGTCGGACCGTCCTTTGCGGACGGCACGCTCTCTCCCGTCAGCGACGCTTCCTGCACGCTCATATTGTTATCGTTTATTATGCGTATGTCCGCCGGTACTATCGAGCCGTCCTCGAGATACACTATATCTCCCGGAACAAGCTCGCTCGCGGGGACTATACTCTCTTCCCCGTTGCGCAGCACGCGGGCATTTGGCGCCGTCATGTTTTTCAGCGATTCGAGCGCGTCGGCGGCTTTCTTCTCCTGAATAACGCCAACCGTCGCGTTCAGCGCGATGACGGCGAATATGACTATCGCCTCCGCCAGACCCTCGCCGTCAATGAAATACATGACGAGAGAGAACACCATCGCGATGAACAGTATGATGACCATAACGTCGGACAGCTGTTCGAATATCATTCGTGCAATGCTCTTGCTGCGCGTTTCGCGCAGCACGTTTCTGCCGTAAGCGTTCAGCCGCTTCGCCGCCTCTGCGTCGCTCAGTCCGGCCTCGTCGGTGTGCAGCTCCTCCCTGACGCGCGCATAACTCATGGCGTGCCATGCCTTGCTCTCCTCCGCTCTCTGCCCGTCGCCCGCGGCGGGCGTGCTACTTAGAGGTTCGCTCTCCTTGTCCGCGACGCGCGCGGAACTCTGTTTTTCGTTGTTCTCGTTATCCAAAATATTCTCTCCTCCGATCGGACATATCCGCCGTTCCGTCAGCACCCGCAAACTCCGTCCGCAAACGCAAAAAGGCATAGCCGTAAGAACTCTTACGGTCATGCCGCTGATTTCCGGATAAATTTTCAGCCGTTTTTCGTGGGTCGGCTTCGCCCTGTGCTGACATAAAATCTCCCCGCATGCGCCAACGTCGCAAGCAACGGCACACGCCTGATATATCGGTATTATAGCACAGTCGCGCGGAGATGTCAACGGTTTTCGGGCGGGAAACCGCCCGCCGTCTCAAAGCTGCATGAATATACCGCTGAACAGGATCGCCGCCATACATATCGGAGCGATAAAACGTATCATCGCCATGAAATATGCCCGCATGCCTCTGCTTTTTAAGTCTATCTCGTCCATTATCGACTTGCTGTCCGCGAAAAATCCCGCTATTATGCACGTTCCTATCGCAACGAGCGGCATGAGCACGCTGTTCGAGAACCAGTCGAACATGTCCAGTATGGTTTTATCCCCGATATGTATCTCCGAAAGCGGTCCGAAACCGAGCGAGGAGAGCGAACCGAGCGCAAGCGACGCGCCGAAAACGATAAGACAAGCCTTCCACCGTTTCAGATCGCAGTTCTCGCGCAGCACCGCAACTATCGTCTCTACAAGGGATATCGAAGACGTTATCGCGGCGAAGAATACAAGCAGGAAAAACAGCGCGCCTATCACCCGCCCGCCGGGAAGCGCATTGAACACAATGGGCAGCTGAATGAACATCAGCGACGGTCCGGACTGCGCCGCCGCCGTCTGCGGATCGGGCGAGAACGCGTATATGGACGGGATGATTATCGTCGCCGCCACGATCGCAAACAGCGTATCGCATATCGAGATCTGACGCGCCGCTCCCGAAATCTTCGCGTTCTTCTTCATATACGAGCCGTACGTTATCATGATGCCCATTGCGAGCGACATCGAATAGAACAGCTGCCCGAGAGCCGCAAGCAGCGTTCCGAACGTAAATTCCGAAAAATCCGGAATGAACAGATCCGCCACGCCCGCGCCCGCGCGTTTCTGGCACAGGACGTATATCATGAGGAATACGGCTATCGCGGCAAGCAGCGGCATGAGTATCTTGCTCATGCGCTCTATACCCTTCTGAACGCCGCCCACGACGACCGCGATAGTTGCCGCGGCAAATATCAGGAAGAACACAAGCGGCTGCCACGGGCTGGACGTGAACGACGAGAAAAATGCCGCCGACGTCGCTTCCGTCACGCCCTCTCCGAGCAGCATTCCGTCGCCCGTGATATATGCGAAAATGTATCGCACCACCCAGCCGCCGATAACGCAGTAATACGGCACTATGATTATGGGCACGGCTATGACGAGAAAGCCGAACCACCTGAACTTCTTGTTGAGCGCGGCAAATGCGCCTATCGCACCCTTTCCCGTTTTTCTGCCTATCGCTATTTCGAGAATGAGCAGGCAAAACCCGAACGTCACCGCAAGCAGTACATAACACAGCAGAAATATGCCCCCGCCGTATTTTGCCGCGAGGTACGGAAACCGCCAAAGATTGCCCAGCCCGACGGCAGACCCCGCCGCAGCCAGAACAAATCCTATCTTGGAGGAAAATCCCTT
>CASEMM010000136.1 GCA_949289095.1 uncultured Eubacteriales bacterium
CTTCGTCTTTTCGAACGTCATGAGCTGTATCGCGCTCTTCTCGACGCCGTGCCGCTTGTCGTAATCGGTGTACGGCGACTGAGCGTATATCTGAACGGGGGTCTTGCCCGCAACGCTACCGGTATTTTTGACGGTAACGTCAAAGGACGCTATGACCTCGTGTCCGCCGTTTCTCTGAACGGTCACGTCGCCCATCGAGAAGCTGAACGTGGTGTAGCTGAGACCGTAGCCGAACGGGAACGTGACGTTATTCGCATAGTCCCACGTCGAGTTGGAGTCCTTAGCGTCTATGTAGCTCGCGCCCACGCTCTCCGTGCCCGCGCCCGACGACGAATTGACGACTGCGTCGTAGTAACGGGTCTCGTAGTAGTAAGAGCCGGCGTAAATGCCCTCAGCCTCTATAACATAGTGCCAGAATCCGGGGTCGGTACCGCGCGTTCCGACGCTGGACGTGTCCGCGCGCTCGCCCTGTTTGCTGGGATCTATGAGGTTGCCGTTGGTAAGCTCATAGTGGCCGAAGTTCATCATCGCCGGATTGGCGGCGGTATCCGAAGCATATGTGTCATACAGTCCGCCCGACGGATTGGCTTTGCCGAGAATCAGATTGGCTATGCCGTCCACGCCGTACGTTGCGGGCAGTCCCACCCACATTATCGCGTCGATGTCCGGGTCGTCTTTAAGCTCCTGCACTTCCATTGCGGAAACGGTGTTGAGCAGGACGATGACTCTGTCCGAACACTCTTTTGCAAGCTCTATCGTCGCCTTTTCGTTGGGCGAAAGCGCAAACGCGTTTCTCTGCGCGTTAGCCGTGCTCACGTCCACCGCGCCCGCTTCGCCGGGCTGAACGACTCCCGCCGTACCCGGTTTGTAATCCGCGCCCTCGCCGTTCGTCCTGCCGAGAACGACTATCGCCGCATCCGAATGCTCGGAAAAACTGTCCCGATAACTCGCATTCTGCTGCTGCATGAACTCAGTCGACGTTTCTCTTACGTCGAATTTGAAGTCATACGTCTTGTTGCTCGCCCAGCCCGGCTGCACGAGACCGTTTGCCCTATCTTTGTTCCATGCTTCGTAAATGCTCTTCATCGTCCCGTTGACGTTGACTCCCGCATTCGTAAGCGCCTGCTCTATAGTGTATCCCGAACCGCCGTAAGATGACAGCTGATTGATATACCCTCTGCGTCCGAAAACAGTTATGTTCAGATTTTCGGGTTCTTCCTGGCTGAGAGGCAGCGCATTGGGCTGCGAAGCAGCATATGCCTGGTTTTTAAGCAGCACGCTTCCCTCTTCCTGCAATCTGACGCTGAGATCGCGGTGGATCGCCACATTCTTGTCCATATCCAGCTTGCCGTCCGTAAGGAACTCCTCATCGGGGGTGAAAGCCGTGAACAGCGCACCCGCGTTTTCGTCTGTGACGAATACAACGCTGTTTGTCCCGAACGTCTGGTCAACCATGGAGCGGTTGGATTCGAGTATCCAGGACGCGAGTACCGTCACTATCAGAAGGAACATAAAAATACATGCAAGCCCTCTGAATAATGTTCTGAATTTACTCATCGATAATCTCCTGTTATTTGATTATTTGTCGGCGAGGCGACGCCCCGCAAGCGAACGCATACGCGCTCATTCCCTCATCACTTCAAACGTTTTCCCTTTTTCCTTTTCCTCCTTTCGCGCTTATTTGCGGCATTTTTCCGTCGCACAGACAGCATAGCACGGCATTCCGCGCCTGTGTTAAAATAGGGTTAATTTGTTGTTTTCCTATCTTTTTCTGTAAGCGTGCCCGCGCAAATAATGAAAAGCCGCGCGAAAAGGAAAAAGCGCGGTAAAAGGAAAAAAGCGCGGTAAAATCGTCGTTTCGACGCGT
>CASEMM010000137.1 GCA_949289095.1 uncultured Eubacteriales bacterium
CCAAAAAACTCGTCTGTAGTTTTATTGAATTCTTTTAAATCAATTTCTTTACTCGATATTTTATTGAATAAGTGTTTAACTACACAAACAACATAATGCATCAGACGAGGCAAGATCTTACAATATAATTTTGTGAAATCTTCTATCACGTTATCTTCTATAAAAATAAAATTTAACTCTCCTGATTCTACTTTAATTCCTGTACCGCTTGTAGCTATGTGGCTTGCTTTATCGCCGATTGCTCTTATACTTAAAACATCTTTTGCATAACGCATACTATATATGGTTTCTTTGTCTCCATCAAGCTTGAGTATTTTTAATACTTCATAATAAGTTTCTTTTGAGTTTATTCCTTTGTTATTTCTATTATCAATATCCTTATCTCGGGCATTATCAGAAAAAACTAATTTTACTGTTTCCTCTGGATTTAATAACATCTTTTCAAGATAACATAAAGTTTCACAAAACGGCTTACGCGCCAAACAGAATGCTATTTGCGGGTTAAACTGCTTTATGTTTGATATGGATTGTCCGATATAAATACAGAAATCCATTAATAAGTATTTTAGCAGCCGCTTGTTGTACATTTCATCAAGCAAAAAATTTGCACGAGCAATTTCTTCAATTTCACAAACATTCTGTGCCTTCTTAATTTGTTCTTTCAATCGTTCATCTTTTATAGAAATCGTATATCTTTCTTGATGATTTAATTCAAGGAAGTACATCTCACAAATATCTAGGCATGTTTCACAATATTCAATTGCTTTAATCATATTCTCCGTCGGAACAAAAGAGCCACTATATCTTAACATTTATTTCTCCTGTTAAATCAATCATAGCAAAATAACCTATTTATATAATTGCTTTTTAGCAAAACAATAAATAATATTCTTAAATCAAAAATAGTTATAGTCTACCTCAACGTAACCTTATCATATAAACATCTTTATTTGTATATTTTATCATTTTTAAAAGAAATCGTCAAATGCATTGTTATAAACTATCGCTTTCGGAATCTTTTGATAAAAACAATAAACTATTTTTAGCCATACCTCCTTCGATATAGTTCGTGCCAAAAATGTGATTTTATATCTGCTTTTTCATATGAATTCCGTGAAAATATCCGTTAAATCGGAATTCGAATCCGAATTAACGGAAAAATTGGATGCAGCCTATATTTTCTTGCGAGCGTTTTCAGTCGTTTTTATTGCATATCCAAGCAAACTACCTGTATTTTATCTGACATATCGAAGCAATCTACCCGACAGTTCTAAAAATACGGTAGCAGGTGAATCACACTGATTTTTCGATTATGGCTCAACTCTGCGCATATAATATATTGTGGTCAATATTAAAATTAGATACAATATATAGCTATTTTCGACATAGCAAAACAAGCGTCTCGACGTGACAGGTCTGGGAAAACATATCGAACGGAGTTATGCGGACCGGGACGTATGCGGGCATGCGGGCAAGGTCGCGGGCGAGCGTGGACGGATTGCACGAAACATATATCACGCTGCCGGCGCGGCAGGCGTTCACCGCGTCGGTAACGCTTTCGGCACAGCCCGCTCTCGGCGGATCGAGTACGACGAGAGCGTCCTCGTCGCAGTCCGCCGTAAGCCGCGGCAGAACTTCGGCGCAGTCGCCGCATATATTGCGGACGTTCGTTATTCCTGCCCGCCGCATGAGTTCGTCGGCAACGGCTGTCGCAGACCGCTCTATTTCTATTCCCGCCGCGCGTTCCGCAACTCCCGCAAGCAGCGCGGTCATCAGTCCGCCGCCGCTGTATGCGTCTATGACGAGACGCGGACGAATGCGCACGGCTTCGGAAAGCACGGCGGAATACAGTTTGTCCGCAACGCCGTCGTTTACCTGAAAAAAGGCGTTCGGATGCGTCTTGACCGGCAAAACCCTTCCCCCGAAAACGACGTTGCGACATACGTTCATGCCGCGCAGAAGATACGACTGCGCGCCGAGTATGACGTTGTTTCTGCCGTTGTTGACGTTCATCCACAGCTCGTCGCACTCTATGCCCGCATCGTCCGCGGCACGGAGTATTCTTCCCGAAACGTCGCGCGTGACCACGACGGTGACGGACAGCGCCCCGCCGTAATCGCGCACCGAAAAATGACGCAGTTCGCCCCCGCCCGTTTCTTCGTCGTACGGCGCGAACATGTCCGCAAAAACGCGCAGACGCGGCAGCAGCGAGCGCACGCGCTCCGTTTGCAGAGGGCAGTCTGTCACAAGCACTATGCGGTGAGAATTATACGCGAACAATCCGACTTCCGCACCGTTCTTTCCTTTCCGCACCGGCAAAGAAAGTTTGTTTCGATAGCCGATGATCTTATCGCTCGGCACGCATTCTCCGACGTCCGCGTCCGTATGCGCTATCTTATGAAGAGCGTTACGCACCGCTTCCCGTTTGAATCCGAGCTGGGACGGATAATCGAGATGCATGAGATCGCACCCGCCGCATCTGCCGAAATCGGGACATACGGGACGGACGCGGTGAACGGACGGAGAGAGGACTTCGAGCAGTTTTGCGACGGCGAAGTCCTTTTTCACGAGTATGACGAGAGCGCGCACCCGTTCGCCCGGCAACGCGCCCTTTATAAATACGGGATAGCTGTCTATTTTTGCGACGCCTTCCCCCCTGTAACCGAGCGAAACGACATCCGCCTCCATTATGTCGTTTTTAACTATGTCCGTCGTTTTTTATTACCTCCGTCTCCTCGGGAATATTTTCTTCATGCTCCGCATCCGCGACTGACGGACCTGAATCCGGTCCGAGCGGCGTTATTCCTCCGCCTCTGTATTTGGACGGTTCGTCTCCGTGATGCTCCACATGCCCCGAGAAAAGCACTTTGAGCAGTATGGGCGTCAGCACGGACGAAACGAGAATGAGCATTACCGTCATTATCATAAAACTCTCCGGAATTATTCCCGCTTCTATTCCCTTTGTGGTGACTATTAGAGCTACCTCTCCGCGAGCCATCATTCCCACGCCCGTAATACCGGCTTCTCTCCACGTACCGCCGCCGAGTTTTATCACCGCGCCGCAGCCGACTATTTTGCCGACCAGCCCCGCCAGTACGAACAGCGCCGTAAACAGCACCAGCCAGCCGCTCAGTCCGTCGAATTTCATCGTCATTCCGATAGACGCGAAGAACACCGGACCGAATATCATGTAACTGCTGACGTCCGCTCTTTTGTCCGCATACGTCGCCACTCTGTGCACCGTCGAAATGACGACCCCCGCGAAATACGCGCCCGTTATGTCCGCGACGCCGAAAACCTCTTCCGCCGCAAACGCATAAACGAAACACGTAGCGAGCCCGAACAGCGCGAGTCTGTGGGTGGACGGCCACTTTCTGTCCATCCACTTGAACAGATAATGCAGTCCGATCCCGACGGCTATCGCCGCAGCGAAAAACGCGATTATCATGATGAGCGTTCCCCACCACTGCGCCTTGAACCACTCGAAACCGGTGAGCGATGCGCCTCCGTCCGTTCTGCCGAGTCCGGTCATGACGGACAGCACGACCATTCCGATAACATCGTCTATTATCGCCGCGCTGACGAGTATCGTGCCTATGCGGGTGTTTATCCTGCCGAGTTCTTTGAGTACGGAAACGGTTATCGCAACGCTCGTCGCCGTCAGGATCGTACCCACAAACAGACCTTGCACAACCGTTTCGAACGATTCGTCCACCAGTCCCGTTCCCATAAACGGCAACGACACGCACAGTCCGAGCACGAGAGGGACCGCGACTCCGACAAGCGCGACGAGAGCGGATATCCCTCCTGTTTTTTTCAGCTCTTTAAGGTCGGTTTCCAGTCCCGCACAGAACATGATGAGTATGACGCCTATCTTTGAAAAGACGTCAAGTATCGTATACGTGCCGCCATCGTTGAGAGTGAACTCGTCAAGCATGACGAAACACGATACGCTGTCCGCCTCGCTCTGAAAACCTACGAGCGAAAAGCCGCCCATGCCGAACAGCGCCGGTCCGATAAGCACTCCGGCTATAATGTAGCCGAGTACCTGCGGAAGATGCAGTTTGCGGAAAAGCAGTCCGCAGAGTTTCGTGGAAACGATGATGATGGCAAGCACCATCACGAATCCGAGTATTCCGTCTATCATATTTCCCTTCTTCCCGTAATCACATCCCTTTCGAACGCGTCGCGTCCGCGATCTGACGCTGCATGTCGCGTCCCGTATCGCGTTCCTTTATCGTCTGCTTTTTATCGTAACTGCGCTTGCCTCTGGCGAGCGCTATCTCCACCTTGACGCGCCTGCCTTTGAAGTACATGGAAAGCGGTACTATCGTCAGGCTCTTTTCACGGGACTTGCCTATGAGCCGAGATATTTCGCGCCTGTGAAGCAGCAGCTTGCGGCTGCGCATCTCGTCGGGCGGAAGTATCGTCGCCTTGTCGTATGCGGATATACGGCAGTTTTTGAGATACAGTTCGCCGTTTTCCGCGAAACAGAACGAATCTCCCATATTGACATGCCCCGCGCGCACGGATTTGACCTCGCTTCCTGCGAGCGCAATCCCCGCTTCCAGCTTCTCGACTATTTCATAGTCGAACTTCGCCTTCTTGTTCACTATCGTCGTCATTCAATACATTATACACCATCGCCGCCGAGTTGGCAACTGTTTGGCGGCAAAACGAAAGCTCCGCCGCGCGAATGCGCGGCGGAGCGGATCTTCCGATCTATCATAACTGATCCTTATTAAGACACATGCGATTCATTATCGAAACGACAAACGTAGCGGCAACGGATATAATAAACGCTATCAGTTCCGCGGACGGCGTTGCGGACGCGCCTTTGAGATAAACGAACGCAAACACGACGAAGGGCAGCGCGCCGACGATCAGCACGACGGAGCGGAACACAAATCCCTTGTCGCGGTAACCGTCCAGCTTGAACGTGCGCGCCAGACGCGACGCCGTTTTGGACATATAAAACGGCAGCGTGAATAAATATTTCACGGTAAGCACGGCGAGAGCCACGGCGGCGACCAAACCGATAATCGTAACGTATGTCGTCTGCTCTCCGTTAATGGCGGCAACGGCAATATCGAGTATACCGACGAACGTTTCCGATCCCGTCCCGACGTAAGACGAGGAAAGTCTGAACGGAAACGCAAGGAAACACACCGCCGCGCATGCGAATATGCACGCGTTCGTCAGCAGTTTAAGTATACTGCCTCCTTTAGCCGCGCTCCTGCCGGCAAACACGAGATTGTTGACGAGGCACACGGCAAGAGCCGCCGCCGAAACGATCATGCATACGAACGTACCGGAACCGACGCTCACGTAACTGCCGAGATATCCGAAACGGCCGCTCATCCATATCGTGCCGGAAGCCGCCAATGCAAGCGCCGCGTATTTTGCCATATTGAAATTGCGTCCGCGGGCGATGCCCACGATAAAGCGTATAACGGCAACGAGCGTAGTCACCGAAACTATCGCTCCGCCGACCGCATACACCGCCGTCAGCAGCGCGGACGACGCATACATGCCCATTGTCTGCAAATCCCATCCGCCTGCCGAATTCGTTATCGCATCGGGAAGCACGTCCGAAAAATATGCGATTATATCCGAAAAATGCGTTACCAGACCGAACGCGCCGTCAGCGGCGGGCTGCATCGTAAGCGGATTATAAGCCGTTCCGTTAACGGAAAACATATTGCCCATCAGCATGAGATACAGCGCGACGCCGAGCGATGCGAGTACGGCTATGCCGCTTACGAGACACATGAAAGTCTGCACGCCGCTGCGCTTGCGCGCGGAAGCGGGCGCGTCGTCCTGTTTATCTTCGCGCTTGCCGGACATAAGCCCCTTATCCCCCGAATTAACTTCGGGAGCGGGTCTGACTGAGGCGAGCTCCTGTTCGGTGGCAGACGATTCCTTCCAGCCGCACGAATAGCACGCGCGCCCGTCAGGAGGAAGAGGAACGCCGCAGCGCGGACAGTATTTGCTGCGCATGGGCGCACCGCAGTACGGGCAAAAACTCGCATTGCCCGCGTCTCGATTGCAATTCCGACATATCATATCCCGGAAACGGACTCCTTGGTATTATATTTCCCGCGTATGAACGCGGGCGTTCGCGGACGGGGCGCGGCTTCAAGCGCTGCTCTCCCTTCCGCAATTATTATACAATGTCAAAGGGCTACCTGTAAAGAGGAAGCCCTTTATAATTTGATTAAAATTTAATTAAACGTATCAGACCAGTTCTATGATCGCCATCTCGGCGGCGTCGCCGCGGCGGAAACCGTTTTTCAGAACGCGGGTGTAACCGCCCTTGGTTCCCTTTTACGTTGCACGTTCGTCGTATTTGGGCGCATATTCATTGAAGATTTTCTCGACGAGCGGATGATGGATCTTACCCGCACGCACCCTGTACGCGCTCTTCGCCTCGGAAAAGCCCTTAATCTCCTTGCGCTCGTATATTACCGCCATGATGGCTCTGCGCGCCGCAAGTTTGGTCGGACCGTCGTTGATAAGTTCGACTTTATACTCTTCCACGGTCACGTTGCCTTTTTTGTCCTTCTTCTTGCGCTGACGCGTTTCCACCTTCTTGACGGTGTCCTTATAGCTGTTTATCGCTTTCGTAAGCAGTTTTTCCGCTATCTTCTGAACCTCTTTCGCCCTGTCGACGGTCGTTTCTATTCTGCCGTACCAGAGGAGATCCGTCACTTGCGAGCGGAGAAGCGCCATTCTTTTATCGGTAGCTTTGCCTAATTTCCTGTTTTCCATGATTTCGTGATTCCTTGTTTGATTATTCCTCACTGCTCCTGAGGTCAAGACCGTAACCCTTCAGCTTGGCAATGACTTCGTCGAGACTCTTTCTGCCGAGGTTACGGACTTTAAGCATATCCTCCTCGCTGCGTTTCGTGAGATCTTCCACGGTGTGGATGCCGGAGCGTTTCAGGCAGTTATAGCTGCGTACGGACAGATCCATGTCCTCTATGCTCATTTCGAGCACTTTCTGCTGACGGTCCTCCGGACGCGACACGAGTATATCCATACCCGCGAACATGTCCGAAAGATTCGCAAACAGACGGATATGATCGTCTATCGCGCGCGCCGCGAGAGAAAGCACGTCTTTCGCGCTGAGGCTTCCGTCCGTCCTGACCTTTATCGTGAGTTTGTCGTAATCAAGGCTCTGACCGACGCGGGCATTCTCCACGGAATAGCTCGCCGCCTTGACGGGCGTGAATATAGCGTCGATCGGAATGTAACCTATCGGCTTGGACATGTCCTTGAGATGACCTGCAACGACGTAGCCGCGCCCCTTTGCGACAGTCAGCTCCATATCGAGATTTGCTCCCTCGTCCAGCGTACAGATATACATTTCGGGATTCAGTATCTCTATTTCGGGATCGGTGACGATGTCCTTCGCCGTTACCACGCCCGGCTCGCTGCGCGTCAGGCGCAGCGTCTTGGTTATCGTGTTATCCTCGTATTTGGCTTTGAGATTGAGTCCTTTGAGATTGAGTATAATCTCCGCGACGTCCTCCTTGATGCCGGGGATAACGCTGAATTCGTGGCTCACGCCGCTTATCTGTATCCCGACCACTGCCGTTCCGGGCAACGCGCTGAGCAATACGCGTCTGAGGCAGTTGCCCAGCGTTATGCCGTATCCTCTTTCGAGAGGTTCGGCAACGAATACGCCTTCGCGCAGATCCGCGCTCTCTTCGATGGTGATCCTCGGTTTCTCGATTTCCATCATAATATTTTATCTCCTTTTCGTCTGCGGTTGCTAACATAAAACGCCGAGACGAATCGCGATCCGCTAACGGACCGTCGGATTCCGCCGAAAAGCGGACCGGATTACTTGGAATACTTCTCTATGATGAGCGATTCCGTGATGTTCGCGTCTATATCCTCTCTCTTCGGATCGTCGAGAATTCTGCCCTCAAGCGTCGCGGTGTTGAACTCAACCCACTTGGGCATCGTTATCTTCGCGTCTTTGAGCGCGGTGAAGCAAGCCTTGTTTTTCTTGCTCTCCTTGACGGATATCACGTCGCCTTTTTTAACCTGATATGAAGGAATGTCAACTACCCTGCCGTTTACGGGAATGTGTCCGTGATTCACTATCTGACGGGACTGACTGCGGGAAGCGCCTATTCCCATGCGGTACACGACGTTGTCGAGACGCTTTTCGAGCAGCGCAAGCATATTCTCGCCCACGACGCCCTTCATGCGCTCCGCCTTGTCGTAATAGCCGCGGAACTGCCCTTCGAGTACGCCGTATATGCGGCGCGCCTTCTGCTTCTCGCGAAGCTGCATTCCGTATTCGGATACCTTTTTTCTGGACAAACCGTGCTGTCCCGGAGGGGTGGGTCTGCGGTCCATAGCGCACTTCTTGCCTTCCGCCGTGCAACGGTCGCCCTTGAGATATAATTTCTGACCTTCTCTTCTGCACTGTTTGCAGCTGGGTGATGTATTCTTTGCCATGATGATCTGCCTCTCTCCTTAAACTCTTCTGCGCTTAGGCGGTCTGCAACCGTTGTGCGGAATGGGCGAAACGTCCGTTATCGCCGTTACCTTGATGCCGCAAGCCTCTACCGCGCGAACCGCGGATTCGCGTCCCGCGCCGGGTCCCTGGACGAACACTTCCGCACTGCGCCTGCCCGCATCGTAAGCCGCTGTCGCAGCTCTTTCACACGCAAGCTGCGCCGCGAACGGCGTGCTCTTTCTGCTGCCGCGCAGTCCGGTAGCGCCGGCGCTGGATGCCGTGACCGTATTGCCCCGCTCGTCCGTTATCGTTATGATCGTATTGTTGAAAGAAGCCTGGATGTGAACCTGTCCTTTGTCCACGCCCTTCGTGATCTTCTTCTTACCTGCCGTTTTCTTTACTGCCATTGTTACTTACGCTCCCTGTCAAGACTTCTTCTTTCTGCTGACCGTGCGCTTGGGACCCTTCCTTGTGCGCGCGTTCTGCTTGGTGCTCTGTCCGCGGACGGGCAGTCCCTTTCTGTGTCTTATGCCGCGATAGCAGCCTATCTCCATAAGACGCTTGATGCTGAGGGAGACGTCTCTGTGAAGATCGCCTTCCGTCACAACGTGTTTATCGATGTATTCCCTCAGACGCTGCACTTCGTCCTCGGTGAGGTCCTTGACCCGCGTGTCCGGATTTACCTCGGTGGCGGCAAGGATTTTATCCGCCATGGGCCGTCCGATGCCGTAGATGTACGTCAGACCGATTTCTACGCGCTTCTCCTTGGGCAAATCGATACCTGCAATTCTTGCCATTTTTTAACTCCTGAGAAAATGTGTAATTCGTTTATATGCCGATGACCGCCCGCACGGGAACCGTGGAATGTCGGTTTTCCCCGCGCGCCGCGGATAATTGTCCGGTATTAACCCTGTCTCTGCTTATGCTTCGGATACTTGGAGCAGATGACCATCACCTTGCCGTGTCTTTTGATAACCTTGCACTTGTCGCACATGGGCTTGACGGAAGTTCTTACTTTCATGATATTCTCCTTGAAAAACTGTTTTCGGTAAATCAGGACTTGTTGCGGTAAGTTATGCGCCCGCGCGTTATGTCGTACGGGGACATTTCCACTTTGACAGAGTCGCCTTCGAGTATTTTGATGTAATGCTGACGGATCTTTCCGGATATAGTGGCGGTCACTATAAACCCGTTCGTCAGCCTGACCTTGAACATTGCTCCGCGAAGGCACTCGATCACTACGCCTTCCGCTTCGATTGCATCCGATTTGGACATATGACCTCCATTAAGACGGAATAATTCCGAGTCGCGCTATGACGCTCGCTACGCCGGCGTCCGTTGACGGAAGTTCGGCTTCCGCTCCCGTCGCCTTTATGTGTCTGACGTTCTTGCTCTTTGGCGCGTTCAGCTTGTGACGTCTGCCGTCCACGCAGAGCGCATACCCTCTTGCGTCGTATCCGACGACGAGATATGCCTTTCCTCTGTCGCTTCCCGCCGTGCTTATCACCGCGCTTACCTTGCCCATCGCTTTACTCCGTCAGTATTTCGCAGCCGTCGCGCGTCACGAGAACCGTATTTTCGTAGTGCGCTGCGGGCAGTCCGTCCGCAGTCCGGCAAGTCCAGCCGTCTGCGTCCGTCTTAACCTTCCACGTTCCCATGGTTATCATGGGTTCGACGGCAAGGCACATTCCGGCTTTGAGAAGCACGCCCGTTCCCGGTCTGCCGTAATTCTCGACGGATGGATCTTCGTGCATGTCGCGGCCGATGCCGTGACCCGCCATCGCGCGGACGACGCCGTAACCGGCAAGTTCCGCCGTCATCTGTATCGCGCTCTGCGCGTCTCCGAGACGCGCACCCGCACGGATACGCGATATGCCGTTAAAGAAACATTTCCGCGTCACGTCGATAAGACGCTGCTTCTCTTCGCTTATCTTACCGACGGCATACGTCCGCGTAGCATCCGCGCAGTAGCCGTCAAGACTGAGCACTATGTCCACGCTGACTATCTCGCCCTCTGCAAGTCTCCTGAAAGACGGGATACCGTGCACGACAACGTCGTCCACCGAGATGCACGCCGCCGCGGGATAACCCATATATCCCTTGCACGGCGCCTTAGCTCCGAGAGAAAATATCTTTTTCTCTATCTCGGCGTTGAGCTCCATGGTAGTCAGTCCGGGAGCGATCAGCGGAGCGACGACGCCGAACACTTCTTTCAGCGCATCGCCCGCCTTACGCATTTTTTCGATTTCCGCCGCATTTTTAACGGGTATCATCCGAGTACCTTTCCGATCTCCGCAAAGACTTCTTCGGGACTTCCCATGCCGTTCACGTTTACGAGCACGCCCCTTGCTCTGTAATATTCGATGAGCGGAGCGGTCTGCTCTTCATACACCCGGAGACGGTCTCTGACCGTATCCTCTCTGTCGTCCATACGCTGCACCATTTCGCACCCGCATTTCGGACATACGGAATCGGACAGCGTGGAAACGTGAGCGGTATAGCCGCATTCGATGCAGCTCCGTCTGCCGCAGATACGGTCGGTAAGCACCGACATATCCACGTCAATGTTGATCGCCTTGTCTATCTTCACGAGCCCGTCGAGCATTGCCGCCTGATTCGTATTGCGCGGAAAGCCGTCGAGTAGGAAGTTTTCGTTGCCCGCCTCTTCGAGAGCGGACGCGACGATTTTAAAAGTAACGTCATCGGGTACGAGCTGCCCCTTTTTGATATATGAGCGGGCAAGATTCCCGACTTCCGTCTGTCTGCGCATATGCTGACGGAAGATGTCTCCGGTCGATATATGCCTGAGCTTATAGCGTTCTTCCATGCGCAGCGCCTGCGTGCCTTTGCCCGCGCCGGGTGCGCCCAAAAGTACTATATTCATTATCCTGTTCCCCTCGGAAATTACTGTTTGAGGAAACCTCTGTACTGCCGCATCAGCAGCTGATTATCAAGCTGCTTCTGGAACTCCAGCGCAACGCTCACGACAATGAGCATACCCGTGGAACTGAACGCGTTGGTCAGCGCGGACGTAAACCCTATCGTGATGTTGAGTATCGAGAACAGCAGACTGGGTATTATGAATATTACCGCAAGGTATATCGCGCCGAACAGCGTCAGACGCTTGTTCACTCTTGCGAGATATTCCTGCGTCGCCCTGCCCGGACGTATACCCGGAATGAATCCGCCGTACTGCTGCAGATTTCTCGCCACTTCGTCCGGCTTGAACTGAATCATCGCGTAGAAATAGCTGAAGAAAAGTATAAGCAGCGCGCTGAGAGCGTAATAGCCGGGACTTCCGGTTCCGAAAATGTTCGTCCACCAGTTGTCCATGTCCGAACCCACCATCTGCATGATAAGCTGCGGGAACGTGATAATGGCGGTCGCAAAGATTATCGGAAGAACGCCGGACGCGTTTACCTTTATGGGAATGTGCGTATTCTGTCCGCCGAACTGTTTTCTGCCCTTTATCTGCTTCGCGTACGAAACGGGTATCTTGCGCTCCGCTCCGTCGATGAACGTGATGAATCCGAAGATGAACACGACCATGACCACGAATATGAGCAGATACCACGGCTGCATTTCAGCGTCGGCCTCTCCGAGAGCCATGATGCTTACGGAGTTGACGATCGCAAGACCGGCGGTGGAAAGTATACCCACGAAGATGAGCAGCGATATGCCGTTGCCGATACCGAGATCGGTTATTCTCTCGCCCAGCCACATCGTGAACACCGCGCCCGCTATGAGTACGACGCCGATGAGGATGTATACTACCGCGGAGGGCATCGAAACGCCGTATATCGACGATTCGTTTACATATCCGCCTCTTGCGAAACTGATCAGTATACCGACTACCTGCACGACTGCGAGAAGCACCGTAAGCACTCTGGTAAACATCGCCATCTTGCGCTTGCCCTCGTCGCCCTGCTTGGTCCATCTCTCGAGAGGAGGAATGGCTATCGTAAGCAGCTGCGCGATTATGGAAGCGTTGATATACGGCGATATACCGAGCGCAAGGATCGCGCCGTT
The DNA here is from genome assembly GCA_949289095.1 of uncultured Eubacteriales bacterium. Classification (GTDB taxonomy): domain Bacteria; phylum Bacillota; class Clostridia; order Christensenellales; family Pumilibacteraceae; genus Protoclostridium. The sequence continues at coordinate 12,506 of CASEMM010000137.1, forward strand.
GGACAATCCGTCGCCCGTGATGCTGTTCAGCAATCCGAGGAAAGACATTTCTCCGAACACGGAGGTTGCGGCGTCTTCCCCGCCGAGAGCATGAACGTCCAGACCCGGCGTAGGTATCCAGCATCCCACTCTGTATATGAACAGGAGCAGGAGCGTAAGAAGCAGCTTCGTTCTGACTTCCTTGTTTCTGAATGCGTTTACCAGCGTGCGGAACATACTTATCTGACCTCTGCCGTACCGCCTGCCGCTTCTATCTTGGCTGCGGCGCTCTTGGTGAATTTCTTCGCAACGACGGTGAGCTTCTTGCTCAGTTCGCCGTCACCGAGGACCTTGAGTCCGTACGGCTCGATCTTGGAAAGTATGCCGCGATCGCGCAATACTTCCGCCGTGACGGTCTCGCCGTTCTCGAAAACTTCGAGCGCGGAAACGTTAACGACGGAATACACCTTTTTCCAGTTGTTGTCAAAGCCCGCTTTGGGCAGTCTGCGGGTGAGACCGAAGATCTGTCCTTCGAATCCGGGACGGACACCGCCGCCGCTTCTCGCCCACTGGCCTTTATGTCCCTTGCCGGCGGTCTTGCCCGTGCCCGAGCCGATTCCTCTGCCCAGACGCTTGGGCGCTTTCTTTGCGCCGGCTGCGGGTTTCAATTCGCTTATAATCATTGTTTCCGACTCCTTATGCTTCGCTGACCTCGACGAGGTGTCTGACCGCGAATATCATTCCGCGCGTGCACTCGTTGTCCTTTCTGACGACCGTCTGCCCTATTTTCCGCAGACCGAGCGCTTCTACGGTCTTCTGCTGCTTCGCAAGTCTTCCGCTTACGCTTTTGACGAGAGTGATCTTCAACATTTTATCTGCCATAGCCTTTCACCTCACGCCTGGATCTCTTCCACGGTCTTTCCGCGGAGCGCAGCTATCTGTTCGGGCGAACGGAGGGTTTTAAGTCCGTTGAGCGCGGCATGCACCGCGTTGATGGACGTTCTCGAACCGTAGGACTTCGTCGTGATGTTCTTTATGCCCGCAAGCTCGACCACCGCGCGGACGCTGCCGCCGGCGATGACGCCGTTACCTTCGGGAGCAGGCTTCATGAGCACGGTGCTCTTACCGAACTTACCCGTCGCGGTATGCGGTATCGTCGTTCCGTTCATGGGAACGGTTATCATATGACGGCGCGCGATCAGCTCCGCTTTCTTGATAGCCTCGGGAACTTCCTTAGCCTTGCCGGTGCCGACGCCCACTTTGCCGTTGCCGTCGCCTACCACGACGAGCGCGGCAAAGCGCATTATGCGTCCGCCCTTGACGACCTTCGTTATTCTGTTTACGGAGACGAGCTTGCTCTTGATGCCGTCGTCCTGCCTTACGGCTTCGTCTTTTTCTCTTCTTGCCATTTCAGGTCAGTCCTCCCTCAGATTTCCAGCCCGCCGTCGCGCGCGCCGTCGGCAACAGCTTTCACTCTGCCGGTGTAAAGGTATCCGCCTCTGTCGAATACGGCCTTCTTTATTTTGAGAGCCTTCGCCTTCTTCGCTATATCCTTGCCGACCGCCACGGCAGCTTCCGTTTTGGTCTTTCCTTTGAGTTTGAGGTCCTTGGACTTGGTGGAAGAAGCGCAGAGCGTCACTGCCTTTTCGTCGTCTATGAGCTGAACGTATATGTTGTTCGTGCTGCGATAAACCGACAGACGAGGACGTTCCGCCGTGCCGCTGACGTGAGCGCGCACTCTCTTATGCCTTCTGAGCCTGATCTCGTTTTTATTCTCTCTGTTAATCATAACGCTTTATCACTTCTTGCCCGAAGTCTTGCCCTCCTTGCGGATTACGACCTCGTCGCTGTAATGGATGCCGTATCCGTGGTACGGCTCGACGGGACGCTTGGCTTTGACCGACGCCGCGAACTGTCCCACGGCTTCCTTGTCTATGCCGGACACGACGACGAGCAAAGCTTTCTTATCCTTGTCGTCGCTTTCTTTCGCCTCCGCCTTGATTCCCTCGGGAAGAGGCATTTCGACGGGATGCGAATAGCCGATGTTAAGAACGAGCTTGTTGCCCTGCACCGCCGCGCGGTAACCTACGCCGGAGACGACGAGCGTCTTACTGAACGGAGTAACCACGCCGGATATCATGTTTGCGATGAGCTGACGGTAAAGACCGTGAGCCGCTTTCGCTTCCTTGATTTCCGAGCTGCGTTCGACAAACACATGACCGTCGTCTATCCTCGCGGTGACGTATTTGCTTTCTATTTTTCTGCTGAGACTGCCGAGCGGACCTTTGACGGTCACTTCCTGTCCGTCGATTACGACGGATACTTTCTCGGGCAGCGCTATCGGATGTCTTCCTACTCTCGACATAAGACCTCCTTACCACACGTAGGCGAGCACTTCGCCGCCCACCTTGCCGGCTCTCGCCTGCTTGTCGGTCATGACGCCCTTGGAGGTGGATATGATCGCAATGCCCAGCCCGTCGAGCACCTTAGGAAGGTCCTCGCAGCCGGCATACACTCTCAGACCCGGCTTGGAAACGCGCTTCAGGTTTGTGATCACGTTCTGCTTGTCCGGACCGTATTTGAGCGTTATTTTAAGTTCGTCGTGCGCTTTGCCGGTCTTTTCGTCCTTAACGCTCACGACTTCGACCGCAGACACATAACCTTCTTCGAGAAGTATGTCGGCGATCGCTTTCTTCATCTTGCTTACGGGTACGTTCACCGTCTCGTGACGGGCGGTAAGAGCGTTTCTGATCCTCGTAAGAAGATCTGCAATGGGATCTGTCGTATTCATGAATCTTAACGCCTCCTTACCAACTGGATTTATGCACGCCGGGGATCTCGCCCTTGTAGGCAAGCTCTCTGAAGCATATTCTGCATATTCCGTACTTGCGCAGCACGGAATGGGGTCTGCCGCATATCGAGCACCTCGTATACGCTCTCGTGGAGTATTTCGCAGGCCTCTGCTGCTTTAATTTCATAGCTTTCTTTGCCATAGTCCGTTCTCCTAATTCTTGAAAGGCATTCCCAGCTTCGCAAGAAGCGCCTTAGCTTCGTCGTCCGTCCTTGCCGTCGTGATAACGGCGACGTCGAATCCGCGCAGTTTCTCCACGAGTTCGTAGGAGATTTCTGGGAATATTATCTGCTCTTTGACTCCGAGAGCATAGTTGCCTCTGCCGTCAAAGGACTTTCCGGAGATACCGCGGAAGTCGCGCACGCGGGGAAGCGCAATGCTGACGAGCTTATCGAAAAACTCGTATGCGCGCAGCCCTCTGAGCGTCACTTTCGCGCCTATGGTCATGCCCTCTCTCACCTTGAAGTTCGCAACCGACTTCTTGGCTTTGCATATGACGGGTTTCTGTCCGGTTATCTGTCCGAGTTCGTTCACCGCGGTCTGTATGCTTTTCGCGTTATCCTTTACGTCGCCCAATCTCATATTGACGACTATTTTGTCGATTCCGGGTACCTGCATCACGTTTTTGTATCCGCGCTCGTTCATAAGTGCGGGTACGATCTCCTCGACGTAACGCGCGTAAAGTCTGTATCTGCCGTCCTGCGAGTATTTCTTGGGAGCGGGCGCCGACTTCTTCGCCGCGTTCTTTGCGGGAGCCTTCGCTTTTGCAGGTTCAGCGGTCTCTGTCTGTTCCGTTGCCGCCTGCCTGGTCTTTTTCTCTGCCACTGTGGGTTCCTCCGGTAATGCTTACCTTAAACTTGTTATTCGGCCTTTTTGGTCTTTCTTGCCGGCTTCTTCTTCGCGGGAGCTTCCTCAGCCGCGGGCGTCGAAGTCTCTGCGGGAGCTTCCTCAGCCGCTGTTTCCTTCTTCGCCTTTCTCGAAGCCCTCTTTTCCTTCTTCACCGCCGCCTTCGCCTGCTTGTCGAGGGACGCGCCGCAGTGCTTGCATACGCGCGCCTTCTTGCCTTCGACGATCGCGTGCCCCACTCTCGTGGGCTTTCCGCAGTCGGGGCAGATGATCTGCACGTTGCTGACGTGAATGTTGCCCGGCTCTTTCATTATGCCGCCGGGGTTCTGCGCGCCTCTCGGCTTGACGTGTTTGGTTACGGTGTTGACTCCCTCCACCCTGACGGTCTGCGTCTTGGGGGATGCGGAAATGACCGTGCCTTTCTTGCCCTTGTCCTGTCCTGCAAGGACGATGACGTTATCGCCTTTCTTTACGTTCAGACTGTTCATGCGTCCTCCTTAATACACCTCGGGAGCGAGCGAGATGATCTTCATGTAATCCTTCTCGCGGAGCTCTCTGGCTATCGGTCCGAAGATTCGGGTGCCGCGGGGCTGTTTCTGCGTGTCTATGATGACGGCGGCGTTGTCGTCGAATCTTATATGGCTGCCGTCGGGACGGGTTATGCCCTTGTGGCTGCGCACTATGACGGCTCTTACTACGTCGCCCTTTTTCACCGTGCCGCCCGGCGTAGCGGACTTTACGGAGGCGATTATAACGTCGCCTATATTGCCGCTGCGTCTGAAGGAGCCGCCGAGTACCCTTATGCACATTATTTCCTTAGCGCCGCTGTTGTCGGCTACTTTGAGATATGTCTGCGGTTGTATCATGGTCGCGTCTCCTTACTTTGCTTTCTCCAGAATGCGAACGAGACGGAAGTACTTGTCTTTGGAAAGAGGTCTTGTCTCCTCTATTTCGACATAATCGCCCACGCCCGCTTCGTTTTTCTCATCGTGAACTTTATACTTCTTGGTCTTGTTCATCGTCTTTTTGTATATCGGGTGCTTGATCTTGTCGTGCACCGCGACTACGATGGTCTTTTCCATCTTGTCGCTCACGACGATACCCGCTCTTACTTTGCGCTGGTTTCTTTCTTCCATGATTCCCTCTCCTTACGCCTTCCTGGCTCTCTCGCTCATCACGGTCTTGATGCGCGCGATGTCGCGTTTGGTGTTTTTGAGCTGCATGGGGTTATTGAGCTGATGAGTCGCATGGCTGAAACGCAGGTTAAACAGTTCCGCCTTGAGCTCCGTCAGCTTCGCTTCGAGCTCGGCGTCCGTCATGTCATGCACTTGCTTGGCTTTCATTACGCTTCGACCTCCTCTTCCTTTACCCCCGTGAGCTGCTCGCCCTTGCGCAGGAACTTGCACTTGACGGGAAGTTTGTGGGACGCCAGACGAAGAGCTTCCTTTGCGATCTCTTCGCTCACGCCCGCTCTTTCGAACATGACGCGTCCCGGTTTGACGACCGCCACCCAGAACTCGGGAGATCCTTTACCGGAACCCATACGCGTGTCTGCGGGTTTTTTCGTCACCGGCTTGTGCGGGAAGATGTCTATCCATACCTGCCCGCCGCGCTTGATATATCTCGTCATTGCGATACGCGCCGCCTCTATCTGACGGGAAGTGATCCAGCCGCACTCCGTCGCCGCGAGTCCGTACTCGCCGTATGCGACTTTATTGCCGCGGAGCGCCTTGCCCTTCATGCGACCGCGATGAACGCGTCTTCTCTTTACTCTTTTAGGCATTAACATTGTCGTTTCCTCCTGCCTTGCGGCTCTCCGCCTTGGGAAGAACTTCGCCTTTGTATATCCACACCTTGACGCCGATCACGCCGAACGTCGTGTGAGCTTCCGCAAAACCGTAATCGATGTCCGCACGGAGCGTCTGAAGAGGTATCGACCCCTCGTGGTACTGCTCGCTGCGCGCGATCTCCGCACCGTCCAGTCTGCCGCTGACCATGATCTTGACGCCTTTTGCGCCGCTTCTCATGACGTTGCCCATGAATTTCTTCATCGTACGGCGGAAGGATTCGCGCTTTTCGAGACGGAAAGCTATGTTTTCCGCAACGAGCGTCGCATCCATATCCACTTTTCTGACTTCGTGGATGTTTATCCTGATATCGGGCAGACCGGTGAGTTTTTTGAGTTCGTTTCTTATCTGTTCGACGCCCGCGCCTTTCTGACCGATCATAAGTCCCGTCTTACCCGTATAGATATTGACGGAAACTTTGCTCTGGCTGCGCTCGATGATTATCTTGCTTATGCCGAACGAATAATACTTTTTCTTTATGAATTCGCGGATGTCGTAGTCCTGTTTGAGGTTCTTAGCGAAATCCTTTTTGCCGGCATACCACTGGGCGTTCCAGCCGTTGATTACACCCACTCTGAGTCCGTGGGGATTAACTTTCTGTCCCATGCGTTATGCCTCCTCCTTCTGTCCGAGCACTACCGTGAGATGACTCGTACGCTTCATTATCGAATGCGCCCTGCCCTTGCTTACGGGCTGATATCTCTTATAGATCGGACCAGCGTCCGCTCTTATCTCAGCGACGTAAAGCTCGTCTTTGGTCAGTCCCTTGCCGTTTTCCGCGTTCGCCGCGGCGCTGTTAATCAGCTTTACGAGCGGCGCGCATGCCGCTTTGGGCGTGTTTTCGAGGATGGCTATCGCCTCGGGTACCGACTTTCCGCGCACGACGTTCATGACCACGCGCGCCTTGGAGGGGGAGATCCTGATGTATTTTGCCGTCGCGGTCGGACGAGTGTCCCTGGCTTCGCGGCGAGCCTTCGCCTTTTCTCTTATTCTCTTTGCCATTGTGCCCTCCGGGATTATTTGCCCTTCGCCGTCTTGTCGCCGCCGTGTCCGCGGAACGTGCGAGTAGGCGCGAATTCGCCGAGCTTATGTCCGACCATCTCTTCCGTGCAATACACGGGAACGTGCTTGCGTCCGTCGTGCACGGCGATGGTGAAGTCGATGAACTCGGGCATTATCGTCGAGCTTCTCGACCAGGTCTTGACGACCTTCTTCTCGTTGTTCTTTATCATTGCCGTTATCTTATCGTAGAGTTTCTTCTCCACGTAAGGGCCTTTTTTCACGCTTCTTGACATCTCGCTCTCTCCTAATTGACTCTCTTGATTATGAACTTATCCGACTTGCGCTTCTTTCTCGTCTTGTAACCGAGAGTGGGAACGCCCCAGGGAGTAACGGGAGTCGGTCTGCCGATAGGCGACTTTCCTTCGCCGCCGCCGTGAGGATGGTCGTTGGGGTTCATGACCACGCCGCGCACTTCGGGTCTTCTGCCCATGTGACGCTTTCTGCCCGCCTTACCGAGGCTGACAAGTTCGTGATCGAGGTTGCCCACCTGACCGACCGTCGCTTTGCAGCGGGCGAGAATGTATCTCATTTCGCCGCTGGGGAGTCTGAGCGTAGCGTATTTGCCTTCCTTCGCCATCAGCTGCGCCGCGGCGCCCGCAGTCTTCGCTATCTGACCGCCGCGTCCCGGCTGCATCTCGATGTTGTGCACGAACGTACCTACGGGTATGTCCGCGAGCGGAAGCGCGTTGCCCGCCTTTATATCCGCGTCCGGACCGCTGACGACCGTATCGCCCGCATTGAGTCCGACGGGAGCGAGGATGTATCTCTTCTCTCCGTCGGCATAGTGCAGCAGCGCGATGTATGCCGTGCGGTTGGGATCGTATTCGACGGACGCGACTTTCGCTGTTACGCCGTCTTTATCTCTCTTGAAATCGATTATGCGGTACTTCGTCTTGTTTCCGCCGCCGCGCTGACGCACGGTTATGCGGCCGTAAGCGTTTCTTCCCGCCTTATGTCTGATTGCGACAAGCAGCGATTTTTCGGGAGCTTTTTTCGTAACCTCGTCGAAGGAGGAAACCGTTTTGAATCTCGTGCCCGGGGTAATGGGCTTGTATCTCTTAATTGCCATGTGTCACTCCTTAATTACGCAAGACTGTCGAAGAACGGTATCGTCTTGGACTTTTCCGTGAGCTTGACGTACGCCTTCTTGCGATCGGAGGTGTAACCCACGGTGCCGCGCTCTCTCTTTCTCTTTCCGCGGAGATTGATGATGTTCACGCTCTCCACTTCCACTTCGAATATCTTCTCGACGGCGTTCTTGACGTCCGTCTTGGTCGCATCCGTTTTCACATAGAAGCAGTACTTCTTGGACGCGATGCCGTCATACGCCTTTTCGGTAAGTACGGGCTTTATTATAACGTCGTATGCGTTCATGCTTTATACGCCTCCTCGATCTGCTTTGCCGCCGCCTTGGTGAGAACGACGTCCGTGTGGTTCATCAGGTCGAGCACGCTGACCGTTTCAGCCTTTACGGTGTCCACCTTTTCGAGGTTGTTCGCCGCGCGTACCGCGAGTTCGTCGCCGGCGGTGAGGACTACGAGCGTTCTCTTGTCCAGTCCGAGCGCCTTCATCACCGCAGCCATTTCCTTCGTCTTGCCTTCGACCTTGATCTCGTCTACGACTTTGAGCTGATCGTCGGTGACTTTGGAGCTTATCGCGCTACGGAACGCAACGTCCTTCATCTTCTTGTTTATCTTCATGGAGAAGTCGCGGGGCTTGGGTGCGAACACGATACCGCCGTGCTTCCACTGGGGAGCTCTTATAGAGCCCTGACGCGCGTTGCCCGTTCCCTTCTGTCTCCACGGCTTTCTGCCGCCTCCGGAGACCTCTGCGCGGGTGAGCGCGCTCTTCGTTCCCTGCCTCTTGTTTGCGAGCTGAGCTACCACTACCTGGTGGATGACCGCGGTGTTGAGCTCCGCTCCGAATACGGCGTCATCGAGGGATACGGTACCCGCCTCTTCGCCCGTCTGCTTGTATAATTTTACGTTAGGCATGATTCGTTCTACCTCCCTCTCACTTCTTGACGGTGGATTTCACCGTCACGAGCGAACCTCTCGGTCCGGGGATCGCGCCGCGTATAAGAAGTACGTCGCGCGCCGCGTCCACCTTCACGATTTCGAGGTTCTGTATGGTCACGCGCTCGTGACCGTAATGTCCGGGACCTTTAAGACCCTTTATCTTGCGCGAGGGCGTGGAGTTCGCGCCCGTCGAACCGACTTCTCTGTGCACGGGGCCTACGCCGTGGGTCATTTTAAGTCTGTGGTGGTTCCAGCGCTTGATCGTGCCGCTGAATCCGTGACCCTTGGTGATGCCGGTCACGTCTACCATGTCGCCGGCGACGAAGGTGTCGCACTTTATCTCGCTGCCCGGTTCGTAATCCGTCTTGTCCAGTTTGAGTTCGCGGAGGTATCTCTTGGGAGAGCAACCCGCCTTTTTGAACTGTCCCATGTCGGGCTTGCTCACGCGCTTTGCGGCTATGTCTTCAAATGCGACTTTGACCGCGCCGTAACCGTCCTTCTCCATGGTCTTGACTTGAAGCACCGTAACGGGGCCGGCTTTAACCACCGTAACGGGAACGGCCTCTCCCTTCTCGGAGAAGATCTGAGTCATTCCGACTTTTTTGCCTAAGATAGCTTTTTCCATTTCCTTTTTCTCTCCTGCTTACAGTTTTATCTGGATATCCACACCTGCGGGAAGATCCAGCTTCATAAGCGAGTCCACCGTTTTGCTCGACGGACTGTATATGTCTATAAGTCGCTTGTGCGTTTTGATCTCGAACTGATCTCTCGAATCCTTGTATTTGTGCACCGCGCGAAGGACGGTTATCACTTCCCTGTCGGTGGGAAGGGGTACGGGTCCGCTCACCTTAGTCCCCGTGGACTTTACGGTGTCGACTATACGCTGAGCGCTTTTGTCAAGCAGCTCGTGGTCGTATGCCTTTAACTTGATCCGAATTTTCTGATTACTGCGCATTTTGTTTGTTTCCTCCGTTTTTGACTTTTTAAGACAACCCCGTCGCGCGTTTCTTTTTTCGCGCATATTCAAAGGCGGTTCATCGCCGCCCGAACAAGGCCGTCCGCGAACGGGGATCTCGTCCCCTCACGCGTCCTCCGAAGTTCTCCGCTCCGCCCAAGCCGCGGCGGCACTGCGGTAACCTCCGGATTCTTCCGCTTTTTCGCTTATTTTTTGCCGCACGCTATAATGCAGCTTATATATTGTATCAAACGCGTCAATATCAGTCAAGCGAATTTCACAAGATTTTCAAATTATTTTTACCGAATTATTTACCGAAAAAGCGCGTAGCATGCCGCATAACGTCGACGCGGGTATTTCCTCCCGCCGCCGCAAGCGTTCCCTTACGCGCGCGGTCTTTATTATATATATAACGGGCGAAAAAGCGGAGAAAAGACAAAACGAAACGGCGGCGCAAAAACGAACAGACGCGACGCGGACGGTAAAGGCGCAAAGCGCGGGAAAACGAATGCGGAGGTCAAAAAAACGGGGCATGGAAGCATAAATCAAAAAGCGGCGATATGGCGGCGCAAACAAACGGACGCGACGCGGACGCATGAACGGCGACGCGGCACATGCATATGAACGGGAACGCACGGCACGGGCATATGAACGGATCGAGGATAATATAATACGATATGAGAATAATGTACGCTTTCGTTCCGCATTTCGAGTGCGTGACTCTTATAAACGGCGCGTTCAACGAACGTCCCGCCGCGCTGTCCTATCCGTCGGCCTCTCCGCTGTACATAACGCTTCTTCCTTTACGCGCCATGCTTCTCCCCTATACCGTGCGGCTGATAGGCGGGAAAGTGGCGAGCAATGCGGAGCTCGCGCGCTCATTCGAAGCGGGAGCGGACAGGTACATAATAACTTTCGACGAAAGGCACAACTACGTCTACTCACCGCGCACGCCCGTCACTCATCCGCCTACTGACCCGGCGGAGAGGTTTTTCCGCGCGGTAAAATCGGGCGACGTCGGCTTGGCGCGCGGCATGATGACAAAGGAGCTGAGCGAGTCGGTCACGGACGAGGCTCTCGCCGACTTTTTCTCCCCCTACTCCGATATTGCGCCCAACCCTTATTCGGACATCCGCGCGACACACTTTCTCGCGCCGTCCGAGGGGCGGGCGGAAGGGTTAGTATTCGCTTTCGACGGCAGTCTGCTTGCCGACATAGAGGAGCTTTGACGCGCGGCGGCTATATGCGGTCCGACTTAAAAAAGCGAGCGCGACAAAAAAACGACCGCGAAAACGAGCATTGCGGGCGCGAATGCGGCGTTCATGCACAAACCTTACGGAAAACGGGCATACCGTGGATACGGAAAAAGGCAAAAGTCCGTGAATTAGAATACGTAAAAGGGCGGCAACAATCCGCGAGCGAAAACGGAATTAGGGCGGCGGAAGGATAGACCTTTCGCCGCCCGCTGTTTTACTTTGCCGTTCGCGCGCAGTTTAATTTTGCAGTTCGTCCGCTTTTTCTTTACAACTCGCGCGCTGTTTATTTTACACTTCTTTCCGCTTTGTACTTTACAACTCGCCGCACCGTTTCGACATACAGCGCCATGCGACTCTTAGATTACACTCGCGCCAAAGTCGCCGCGAAAGACTCATGCGGCTTTTGCTTGAAAATCCCGCTTCGCAAGCCGCCCGATCGCCTTTTTTCGCTAAGCGCACAAACGCAGCAGCGGCTTTTATCCGATCGTCAGAACAGGTCGGTGGACAGATAGCGATCTCCGCTGTCGGGAAGGACCGTAACGACGCACTTGCCCGCAAGCGAGGGGCGGCGCGCGATAAGACCCGCCGCATATATATTGCAACCGCCGCTGAAACCCGCGAGAAGTCCGTCCGTGCGAGCTACCGTGCGCGCCGTTTCTGCGGCGACCTCAGTGGGAACGGTCAGCACTTCGTCCACGACGGACGCGTCGTAGACTTCCGGAACGAATCCCGCGCCTATGCCCTGTATGCCGTGCGCGCCCGCTTTGCCGCCCGAAAGCACCGCGCTTTCGGCGGGTTCTGCCGCGACTATCAGGGCGGACGGGCAATGCTCTTTCATGTATCTGCCCACGCCCGTGACCGTGCCGCCCGTGCCCGCACCCGCGACGAACGCACCGAGCCCGTCGCCCACGGCGGAATATATCTCGGGACCCGTCGTCTTATAGTGGGCGGCGGGATTGGCGGGATTGACGAACTGACCCGCTATAAAGCTGTCCTTGTTTTCGGAGGCGATACGCTCCGCCTCGCGCACCGCTCCCGCCATGCCGAGCGCGCCGGGAGTGAGGATAAGCTCCGCGCCGTAAGCCGTCATCAGTTTGCGGCGTTCCATGCTCATGCTGTCTGGCATGACTATTATCAGTCGGTAGCCGCGAACGGCGCAAAGCGCGGCAAGCCCTATGCCCGTGTTGCCGCTCGTAGGCTCTATGATGACGGTATTTTTGCCTATCCTGCCGCTACGCTCCGCTTCGTTAAGCATATTGAGCGCGACGCGGTCCTTTATACTGCCTGCGGGGTTGCGGTTTTCGAGCTTGACGAGTATGCGGGCGCACGCTCCGATCTTCCCGGCGTATCCGCCCAGTTCGAGTAAAGGCGTGCTACCTATAAGTTCGCTTATATTGCCGTAAATTCCGTCCTTCATATACTACTCCCTTTCCTTGTTTTCCTTGCCCTGTTCCCTTATCTCTCTTATCGGCACGCAAACGGTAAACACCGTGCGCCCGTCCGAGCTTGAGCAACTTATGCTGCCGTTCATTCCTGCGGTTATGACCTTTGCCATCGCAAGCCCCAGTCCGAAACTGTTTGAATTTTCTCCCGCCTTGTAAAATCTGTCGAATATCTTGTCCAGCTTGTCGCGCGGGATCTCGCCGTCGTTTGCGACGTAAAGATAGACGTGCTTTTTTTTGCGGACTATCCTCACCTCTATTCTGCCGTTCTGCGGAGAGTATTTCACCGCGTTGTCGAGGAGAATGGATACGAGTTTCGACCAGCCCTTTTCGTCCGATCGCACGACGGTACCGCCCTCGCTCTCGTAGGACATGCTTATGCCCTTTTCGTAGCACGTCGCCTCAAACGACAAGCAGTAGCCCTCCGTCATCTCGCCGAGATCGAACTCCTTTATCTCCGCATTGTACGCGCTCGACTCGAAACTGCTCATTTCCAGCATTTCGATTATAAGGCTGTTCATGCGCTTCGTCTGCGCCTCTATATTGGCTATCCACTTGTCGTTGTCCGCACCCGCGGGAGCGTTCTTTATGACGTCAAGATTGGCGTTTATTATGGTGACGGGCGTTTTAAGCTCGTGGCTCGCGTTGGCGACAAGCTCTTTCTGACGAATGAGCGCGTCGCGCGCGGGAGAGAGCATGACTCCCGACATCATATACGAGAACAGCGTGAGTATACACGCAAGGCCGATGAACGAGAACATCATGCCCAGCGTCTGCGATACGTATATGGAATATCTGTCCGTAAAATCGTAAAAGGCGTATAAGCTGTAACCGCGCGCGCCCGTGTCCACGTCCACGGCTATGCGCACGCGAAGGTCTCCCAGGCGCGTCGAATCCGCACCGCCCATAGCCGTCGCCATAAGGTATGTTATATCGCCCGCGGTAAGCGTTATTTCGCTGCCGAGGGATCCTATAAGCTCGTAATCGCCGTTATGCTCTATAACAACGAGGCAGTCGGGACGGGGACCGTTCGTCGTCTGCTGATCGCCCTGACCGTTTGAGGGCGCGCCGTCGGGAACGCTCTTGTCGAGATATATCTCCTCGGCAAAGCGCATCGCTTCCGTCATGAGACTTCTTACGGACGAGTCCATGACTATGGTGTTTATTACGGACATCGCAACGAAAGAGACCGATACGAGCACAAAGCAGATAACGGCGACGAGTACGGTGAATCGCGTCTGCATCTTGCGGAAGAGTTTCGCCGCGGGCGACAGCCGCTTCTCGCCGTTTCTTTTTTGTGTATCCGTCCTCATTCCACGCAATGCGCTTTACCCCTCCTTTGGATCGCTGAGCCTGTAACCCACTCCGCGCACAGGCACTATTGTAAAACGCGCGTCGAGAAAACGCAACTTTTTGCGGAGGAAGGATATGAACACTTCGAGGTTGTTGGACTCGAACTCGCTGTCAAAGCCCCACACCTTGCTTATGAGCTGGTCGCGCTGAGCGACGAAAGAGGGCTTTTCAAAAAAGTATCGCACTATCTCCGCCTCTTTCTTGCTGAGCTTTATCTGCTTTTCGCCCGACGACAGCATGTAGGTATACAGGTTGAGCGTTACGCCGCCGTAACTCAGTCCGTCTTCGGGGATTATGTCGCCCTTGCGGCGGGTCACCGCGCGTATGCGTGCAAGCAGCTCGGACATGGAGAAAGGTTTCGTGATATAGTCGTCCGCTCCGCAGTCGAGTCCCGCGATCTTGTCGCTCTCTTCACTTAGCGCGGTCAGCATTATTATGGGCGTATTCACTTTTTTCGCACGCAGTTCGCGCGTCGCCTCTATGCCGCTTTTTACGGGCATCATAACGTCCATAAGGATAACGTCGTACACGCCCGTTTCGGCATACGCGACGCCCTCTTCCCCGTCGTGCGCGACTTCCACGGTGAACTTTTCCCTTTTGAGCACGCTTTCGAGCGCGTCGGTAAGGCTTACCGAATCTTCGACTATCAATACTCTCATCGTTATTCTCCTTAAACGATTATATCACTATTTTGTCGTTTTGTAAACTCAATATAGTCCCGTTAAATTAAACTGCCGTTAAAATGAAAAAAGAGTCCTGCAGGCCTTTCGGACACTTTAACGCAGGACCCCCTTGAGGATGGATGATACGGCTGATTTACGGTAAACCGATCGCTCTCGCAACCGCTTTACATGAGTTATGATAAAGCCGTTTACTTAAAAGTATATTAAATATGTATCGCCATCGCGCTTTATTTTTT
>CASEMM010000138.1 GCA_949289095.1 uncultured Eubacteriales bacterium
TGCCGGCAAAGGAAATACTCGAAAGAGAGAACATATTCGTCATGGCGGACAGACGGGCGAAGTCGCAGGAAATTCGTCCGCTTTCGATAGGTATACTCAATCTCATGCCCAACAAAGAGGAGACGGAGCTCGAACTGCTGCGCCTCATATCCAACACGCCTCTGCAGGTGGAAATAACCCTTTTGCAGACGGCGTCTTACCGTGCGACGCATACGCCCGAAGAGCATCTCAAAGCGTTCTATATGACGTTCGACGAGGCGTATGCGGCGGGGAAGAAATTCGACGGCATGATATTCACCGGCGCGCCCGTAGAACAGATGAAGTTCGAGGAAGTGACGTATTGGGCGGAGATGGTGCGCATCATGGAATGGGCGCAGCACAACGTCTTTTCGTCCATGTATACCTGCTGGGGGGCGATCGCCGCGGCGTATTATTTTTACGGCGTGGATAAAGTTCCTCTCGAAAAAAAGATAAGCGGCGTATACCTCCACCGCAGCATGAAACGCTCCAACCCGCTCGTGCGCAATTTCGACGAATACTTTTATGCTCCGCACTCCCGCCACACAGAGGTGGATCAGGCAGCGCTGCGCGCTGTTTCGGATCTCGACATACTCGCCGAGTCCGACGAAGCGGGGATATATCTCGCCGCCAGCCGCGACAGGCGGCGCGTGCTCGTGTTCGGTCACGGCGAATACGATAAATATACGCTGGACGCCGAATACCGGCGGGATGTGAAACTGGGACGCAGCGACGTGGAAAAGCCGGTCGGCTATTACGGCGCGGACGGCGGACCGAGGCTGATATGGCGCGCGCATTCGTCGCTGCTCATGTCCAACTGGCTGAACTATTACGTCTATCAGGAAACGCCTTACGACATAAACGCGATAAGATAAAAAACGGCAGAGGAATAAATATAATGATACTCATAGTGGAAGACGAAGCACAGATCGCACGTTTCGTGCAGCTCGAACTCGAACACGAGGGCTATACCGTCAGGCACATATCGGACGGCAGGGAAGCGCTGGACAGTGCGCTGGCGCACGACTACGAGCTGATAATACTCGACCTCATGCTGCCGAGCATGAGCGGTATAGAGCTGCTGCGCCGCCTGCGGCAGTCCAAGGACACGCCCGTAATCATTCTGACCGCGCGCGATCAGACGATGGACAAGGTGGCGGGGCTGGACATCGGCGCAAACGATTACATGACCAAGCCGTTTGCGATAGAGGAGCTTCTTGCCCGCATACGCGTGCATCTCAAAAAACGTGACTCGTTCAAAGCAGACCGCCTGATATACGGCAAACTCGTAATAGACCGCAATTCGCGCAGCGTGACTTACGAGGACGTCCCCGTCGAGCTGACGAAAAAGGAATACGATCTGCTGGTGTATCTTCTCGAAAACAAGAACATAGTCGTCACCCGCGAACAGGCGCTCGACGCCGTATGGGGATTCGATTTTTACGGCAATACCAACGTCGTTGACGTATACGTCCGTTACCTGCGCAGCAAGATAGACGACGTATTCGACGTCAAGGTCGTGCGTACCGTGCGCGGCGCGGGTTACATAATAAAAGACTGACGAAATGAGAAACAACGGAATCGGGAAAAAGGGCGCGCGCCCCGTATGGCTGACCGTTCTCATGTGGATATTGTTCCCGTGGGGGTTGTTCGATCTTCTGCTGTCCGCGGTGATGCGCCGCAGTAAGTCGGATATCACTGCAAAGGTCGCCGTAGTCGAAACGGTCGTGTTTGCGGCTGCTTTTCTCGCAAACGCCGTCGCGCTCGTGCTCATAGCCGCGTTTTCCCCCTCTCTTCCGCACAGCGTGCTCGTTCGGATGATCGTCGTTGCCGCGCTCATGTTTCTCGGCTTTTCGGCGGCGTTTGCCGCAATATGCACCGTGACAGTCCGCCGCATGCTCTCTCCTCTCAGAAAGATGACGGAGCGCATAGAGAAAATAACCGTCGAGGATATGTCCGCCCGGCTTGACCCCGTCGATTCGCAGGACGAACTCAACGAACTCGCCGTGCGCATAAACACCATGCTTGACGGTTTGCAGGAGGCGTTCGAGAGGCAGAGCAACTTCATTTCGGACGCGAGCCACGAACTGCGTACCCCGATATCCGTCATACGCGGTTATTCCGATCTGCTTGCGCGCTGGGGAAAGACCGACGAGAATGTGCTTTCCGAGGCGATAGACGCGATACGCACGGAGTCCGCAAATATGAAATCCATAGTCGAGCAGCTGCTTTACCTTGCCAAACTCGGCTCTTTCCGTCTGCATCCGACGCGTTTCGATTTGTCCGAAGCCGTGCGTTCGCTGGCGGAAGCGTATCGCGTTACGAGCGTTGATAAGACGATAACCTGTCATGCCGACGACGGCATAATAGTCTGCGCCGATAAGGAAATGACGGTGGAACTGATACGCGTCATAACGGACAACGCGATAAAATACACTCCTGCCGGAGGACTGGTGGATATCCGCGCGGAAGCCACGCCGTTGGGCGCGGAAGTGAGCGTCGCCGATAACGGTGTGGGCATAAGCGAAGAGGACCTGCCGCATATATTCGACCGCTTTTACCGCTGCGACAAGGCGAGGGGGCGTTCCGAAGGCTCGACGGGACTCGGACTTGCGATCGCCAAATCCATTGCCGAGATGATGGGCGGAAACATCACCGCCAAGAGCATGCTCGGTTCGGGCAGCGTGTTTTCCGTAGTCATTCCGTCTTCGTCAGACCCCTCCGTTCCGGACGCGCGCGCGGCAGAGCGCGAAAAAAGGGGAGGTTCCTGAAAATAATTTTTTCCGTTTTTTCGAAAAAAGCGCATAAAAACGCTTGACCTGCCCGCGTCGATGTGATATTATTTCCTTTACGAGAATACACTGAGATTTTGCCCTTTTCGGTTTTATGTTAGCATGAAGGGAGCAAACACGGACGTTTTATTATTAAAGGATAGGAAATTGTTCGAAAAACCGGAAAGCAAATGAAATATTCGTTTTCAACCCGAAGCCGCGCTGCATAGCCGAGCGGCTGCCGGGGGTTTTTGTTGTCTTTGTCGTCTCGGAAAAACTACGCGTAAGGAGAACATATGGCTGAACGTAAAATCCGCAAGGTAAAATACGGAAACACCGAACGGCGCAGCTTCGCGCAGGTGGACGAAGTCATCGACATGCCCAATCTCATCGAGGTTCAGAAGACGTCGTACAACGACTTTCTCGAACGGGGTATAGGCGAGGTGTTCAGGGATTTCTCGCCCATAACCGATTTCTCGGGCAGGATCGAGCTGCACTTCCTCTCCCATCATATCGAGGACACTCCCAAATATACGGAAAAGGAGTGCAAGGACCGCGACGCGACGTATGCGACGCCGCTCAAAGTGAAAGTCCGCCTCGTCTATAAGGAGACCGGTCAGATGACCGAGCAGGAAGTGTTCATGGGCGACATGCCCAAAATGACGCCCAACGGCTCGTTCATCATCAACGGAGCGGAGCGCGTAATCGTTTCTCAGCTCGTCCGCAGCCCGGGCGTGTATTTTTCGGATGAGACGAAAGACCAGAAAACGGGACAGGTATACTTCACCGCGCAGAGCATCCCTTCGCGCGGAGCATGGCTCGAATACGAAATGGAGCCCGCCGGTACGCTCGCGGTTCACGTCGACCGTCAGCGCAAAGTTCCGATAACGACTCTCATCCGCGCGCTCAGCGCCGTGACGACGAAAAATTTCGGTACGGACGAGCGCATATGCGAGATATTCCATCATAACGACATAATCGTCAATACCTGCAAGAAAGATGCGGCGAACGATGACGAAACGGGTCTCGAAGAGCTGAACAAGAAGCTCCGTCCCGGCGAAATATTCAACCCGGATTCCGTCGCAAACTACATTCATTCGCTGTTCTTCGACAGAAGGAAATACGATCTGTCGCGCGTCGGCAGATATAAGCTCAACAAGAAACTCGGTCTTGCGGCAAGACTTGCCGGACAGACGGCGGCCGAGGACGTCGTGGATGCGGACGGCGTCGTATACGCGACCGCGGGCAGCGTCATTGACGAAGAAACGGCGTTTGCGGTGATGAACGCCGGCATAAACGAGGTTGCCGTCACCGTTGAGGGCAGCGATAAGCCGTTCTGGATAATGGGCAACGGTCACGTCGATCTTTCCGGATACATCGACGCCGATCCCCGCAGCTTGGGAATAACGGAATACGTCTCGTACTCCGTGCTTTCCGAACTGACGGAAAAGGCGGGAGGCGACCGCGCCGTGCTTGCCGAGCTCTGCCGCGACAATGCGGACAGGCTCGCGGAGAAGCACATAACCGTGGACGACATCCTCTCGACGGTCAACTATATACTCGGACTGCATTACGGCATAGGTTCGACGGACAATATCGACCACCTCGGCAACCGCCGCGTGCGCAGCGTGGGCGAACTGCTTCAGAATCAGTTCCGCATAGGTATCGCGCGCCTCGAAAGAGTGGTCAGGGAGAGAATGCAGATACAGTCGGATGCGGAACTTACGCCGCAGACGCTCATAAACATACGTCCCGTGACGGCGGCGCTCAAAGAGTTTTTCGGTTCGTCGCAGCTGTCGCAGTTCATGGACGAAACGAACCCGATAAGCGAGTTGACGCACAAGCGCAAGCTGTCCGCTCTCGGCCCCGGCGGTCTCAACCGCGACCGCGCGACGTTCGACGTCCGCGACGTGCACTACTCGCACTACGGCAGAATGTGCCCGATCGAGACTCCCGAAGGTCAGAATATCGGTCTTATATCCTCGCTGTCCTCGTATGCGCGCATTAACGAATACGGCTTTATCGAAGCGCCTTACCGCAAAGTGGAAAAATTCCGCGACGCGGACGGCAACGTGACGGGCGGCAGAGTGACGGACGACGTGGAATATCTCGCCGCCGACCGCGAGGACAGATATATCATCGCGCAGGCGAAAGAGCCGCTTGACGAAAACGGCTGGTTCGAGAAAAAGCGCGTGCTCGCGCGTTACCGCGAGGACATCAAGGAGTTCGACAGGGAGGAGATCGACTATGTCGACGTTTCGCCCCGTCAGCTCGTTTCCGTGGCGACGTCGCTCATACCGTTCCTCGAAAACGACGATACCAACCGTGCGCTGATGGGATCCAACATGCAGCGTCAGGCGGTTCCTCTGCTCCGTCCCGAAGCGCCCATGATAGGTACGGGTATCGAGCATAAGATAGCGTACGATTCGGGCGTGATGGTGCTTGCCCGTAAGGACGGCGTGGTCAGCTACGTCGATTCCGAAACGGTGAAAGTGCGCGAGGAGGACGGCGCGCTTGCGACGTATTCGCTCAAAAAGTTCCAGGGATCGAACCAGGGAACGTGCATAAATCAGAAACCCATCGTGTCCAAGGGACAGTCAGTGAGGGCGGGCGACGTGCTTGCCGACGGGCACTCCACGGAAAACGGCGAGCTTGCGCTCGGCAGAAACATACTCGTCGGTTTCATGAGCTGGGAAGGTTATAACTATGAGGACGCGATACTCATAAGCGAGCGCATCGTCAAAGACGACGTGTTCACTTCCATTCACATCTCCGAATACGAGATGGAAGCGCGCGACACCAAACTCGGAGAAGAAGAGATCACGCGCGACATACCCAACGTCGGCGAGGACGCGCTCAAAAACCTCGACGAGAACGGCATAGTATACGTCGGCGCGGAAGTTACGAGCGGCGACATACTCGTCGGTAAGGTCACTCCCAAGGGCGAAGCGGATCTCACTCCCGAAGAGCGGCTCATGCGCGCCATATTCGGCGAGAAATCGCACGAAGTGCGCGACACTTCCCTCAAAGTGCCTCACGGCGAGGGCGGCATAGTCGTGGACGTCAAGGTGTTTACCCGCGCCAATAAGGACGAAATGAGCCCCGGCGTCAACAAAGTGGTGCGCGTATACATCGCGCAGAAGCGCAAGATAGGCGTGGGCGACAAGATGGCGGGACGTCACGGAAACAAGGGCGTCATATCCCGCGTTCTTCCCGAAGAGGATATGCCGTTCATGGCTGACGGCACGAGATTGCAGATAGTGCTCAATCCTCTCGGCGTTCCCTCCCGAATGAACATAGGACAGGTGCTTGAAGTGCATCTGGGACTCGTCGCAAAGACCCTCGGCTGGAAGGTCGCAACGCCCGTGTTCGACTCCGCTCTCGAGAGCGATATAGAAAAGCTCCTCCGTGACAACGGCTTCGTAGGTCCCGACGGGGAAGTGGACGGCAAGATACAGATGTACGACGGCAGAACGGGCGAACCGTTCGAGAACCGCACGACGGTGGGCTACATGTACATGCTCAAGCTCATCCACCTCGTCGACGACAAGATGCACGCGCGTTCCATAGGTCCGTACAGCCTGGTCACGCAGCAGCCTCTCGGAGGAAAGGCGCAGTTCGGCGGACAGCGTTTCGGCGAGATGGAAGTGTGGGCGCTCTACGCTTACGGCGCGGCTAACATACTGCAGGAGATAATGACCGTCAAGTCGGACGACATAGTGGGCAGGGTCAAGACGTACGAGTCCATAGTCAAGGGCGTGAACGTCTCCGAACCGGGCGTACCCGAATCGTTCAAAGTCCTCATCAAAGAGCTTCAGGCGCTCTGCCTCGACATAAAAGTGCTCAACGACGAGAACAAGGAGATCTCCATCAAGGATATCACGGAGGACGAAGCGGACGTTTACGAAACGCCTACCAAGAAGACCAAGCATTTCGAGAACGGCAAACTCGTGCTCGAAGAGGAGATAGACTTCGATTCGTTCGACGATATAAGGCTGGACGACGACGAGGAGCAGGGCGACGCGAAGGACGACAGCCTTGCCCGGCTGTTCGGCGATGACGACGAACCCGACATAAGCGACTTCGACGACTTCGGAAGCGACGAAGACGATGACGACGACCTCGATGACGTCGACAATCTCGGTGCGGAACGCATCGGCAGACTGCTTGACGACGAAGATCTCGACGACAATGGCAAGGAGGACTGATCGAAATGTTCGAACTCAACAGCTGCGATTCGATGGAAATAGCTATCGCGGGACCGAATAAGATCCGCGAGTGGTCGCACGGCGAGGTGACCAAACCCGAAACTATAAATTACCGTACGCAGAAGCCCGAACGCGACGGTTTGTTCTGCGAGCGCATATTCGGACCGTACAGGGACTACGAGTGCCATTGCGGAAAGTATAAGCGCATACGCTACAAGGGCATAATCTGCGACAAGTGCGGCGTGGAAGTGACCAAGAGCAAAGTGCGCCGCGAGAGAATGGGGCATATCGAGCTTGCCGCTCCCGTCACGCACATATGGTATTTCAAGGGCGTGCCCGGGCGTATAGGACTCATGCTCGACATGACGCCCAAACAGCTCGATCAGGTCGTGTATTTCGTCAATTTCGTCGTTACCGATCCCGGCGACACTCCGCTCGAATACAAACAGATACTCTCCGACGCGGAGCTTGCGGAAGCGCGTTCGCTTTACGGCGAGAACGCCTTCAAGGTGGGCATGGGCGCGGAAGCGGTCAAGAAACTGCTTTCGGACATCAATGTCGAAGAGGAATACAAAAAAGTCAAGGAGATCGTGGATAAGTCCACGGGGCAGAAGAAACTCAAGGCGATAAAGCGTCTCGACATACTCGATTCGTTCCGCCGCAGCGGCAACGATCCCACATGGATGGTGCTCGACGTTCTGCCCGTAATACCGCCCGATCTGCGCCCGATGGTGCAGCTTGACGGCGGCAGATTCGCGGTCAGCGACCTCAACGATCTGTACCGCAGAGTCATAAACAGAAACAACAGACTTAAAAGGCTCATGGAGCTCAACGCTCCCGACATAATCGTCCGCAACGAAAAGCGTATGCTTCAGGAAGCCGTAGACGCGCTCATAGACAACGGCCGCCGCGGCAAGGCCGTCAGCGGTGCCGGCAACAGAGAGCTTAAGAGCCTTTCCGGACTGCTTCGCGGCAAGCAGGGACGTTTCCGTCAGAACCTTCTCGGAAAGCGCGTGGACTATTCCGGCCGTTCGGTCATAGTCGTCGGACCGGAACTGAAAATGTATCAGTGCGGTCTGCCCAAGGAGATGGCTCTCGAACTGTTCCGTCCGTTCGTCATGCAGGAGCTCGTGAAACAGGGCAAAGCGCATAACATAAAGAGCGCGAAACGCGTTGTCGACCGCGCTGACAAGAGCGTGTGGGGCGTACTCGAAAAGGTGATAAAGGAGCATCCCGTGCTTCTTAACCGCGCTCCCACTCTTCACCGCCTCGGTATACAGGCATTCGAACCGGTGCTCGTCGAGGGCAGGGCGATAAAACTTCATCCGCTTGCGTGCGGCGCGTTCAACGCAGACTTCGACGGAGACCAGATGGCGGTGCACGTTCCTCTTTCGACAGAGGCTCAGGCGGAAGCGCGTTTCCTTATGCTTGCGTCCAACAACATACTCAAACTGTCCGACGGCAGACCCGTGTGTACGCCTTCTCAGGATATGGTCATGGGCGTGTATTATCTGACGATAGAGCGTCCGGGAGCAAAGGGCGAGGGTAAGGTGTTCTGCGATACGGACGAAGCCAAGATGGCGTACCAGAACGGCGATATCGCGCTCCAGTCCAAGATCAAGGTGCGTCTGTTCAGGAAAATAAACGGCGAGATCAGACACAGGCTTGTGGATACGACGGTGGGCAAGATCATATTCAACGAGGCCATACCGCAGGATCTCGGCTTTGTCCCGCGCGAAACCGAAGACGATATGTTCAGGCTGGAGATCGACAGAGTTGTCGATAAAGGCGTGCTCGGCGATATAGTTGACGTCACATTCAAAAAGAAAGGCGCGACGGAAACGAGCCGCGTTCTCGACAATATCAAGGCGCTCGGTTATAAATATTCGACGATAGGCGCGATCACGACTTCGGTGTTCGATATGAAGATCCCGCCCAAGAAGAAAGAGCTCATCGAAGAGGGTGACAGACGCGTCCTTGCCGTCGAAGAGCTGTATAAGGACGGCTTCCTCACGGAGGAAGAGAAGTACACCAGGGTCATAGCGATCTGGAAAGAAATCAACGGCAAGATGAGCGACGAGCTCAAAAAGGGATTTGAAACGTTCAACCCCATATCCATGATGGCGACGTCCGGCGCGCGCGGTTCGATAACGCAGATGATACAGCTCGCGGGCTGGCGAGGACCGATGGTCAACCCTCAGGGCAAGACTCTGGAAGTGCCCGTCAAGAGCAACTTCCGCGAGGGACTCAGCGTTCTCGAATACTTCATCGCGTCGCACGGCGGCCGCAAGGGCCTTGCCGATACCGCGCTTAAAACGGCGGACTCCGGTTATCTTACGCGCCGTCTCGTGGACGTTGCGCAGGACGTCATCGTAATGGAGGACGACTGCTGCGACGGAATGCCGCCTAAGGGCATACGCACGTTTGCGATAGTCGAGGGCAATCCGCTCACGATAGCGACGGGCGGCGCGCAGACGGACGAACAGAAGCGCGAAATAATGTCGCAGATATACGACAAAAAAGCGCCGAAGTATACGACGGACGATATTCTCGATCCCGCGACGGGCGCGGTCATCGTACAGGCAAACGGCAAGATAACCGCACGCAAAGCGAAAGAGATAATAGACCGTAACGTACCCGAAGTACGCGTCATCGGATCGCTTATAGAGAGTCTCGAAGACAGACTGAACGGGCGCTATTCGGCGGAAGACGTCGTCGATCCCGAAACGGGCGAACTGATAGTCGCGGCGAACACCATGATAAGCGAGGACGACGCGGCGCGCATAACGGACGCGGGCATAGCTTCCGTATCCATCCGCACGGCGCTGACCTGCCGCAGCAAGCACGGCATATGCGCCAAGTGCTACGGCAAGGACATGTCCAACGGCTCTCCGATACGCATAGGCGAAGCGGGAGGCATCATTGCGGCGCAGTCCATAGGCGAGCCCGGTACGCAGCTTACGATGCGTACGTTCCACAGCGGCGGCGTCGCGGCGGCGGACGACATCACACAGGGTCTGCCCCGCGTCGAGGAGCTTTTCGAAGCGCGTAAGCCGAAGGGCGTTGCGACGATAACGACGGTCGACGGTACCGTTGCCATAAAGGAAGAGAACGGCAGACGCGACGTGATCGTCAGCACGGACGACGGTAAGGAAGTGTCGTATTCCATTCCTTATGCCGCAAAGCTCAAACGCAACATACGCAACGGCGCTCATATCGCGGCCGGCGATCCGCTCACGGAAGGTCCTATCAATCCTCACGACATTCTTGCGACGAAGAATAAGAACGCCGTTCAGGAATATCTGCTCAAAGAGGTGCAGTCGGTTTACCGTTCGCAGGGCGTTAAGATAAACGACAAGCATGTCGAGGTTATCGTGCGCCAGATGCTTAAAAAGGTGCGCGTGGAAACGAGCGGCACGACGGATTTCCTTCCGGGCAGCATGGTGGATATCAGCGATTTCATGGAAGCGAGCAACAAGGTCATCGAGGAGGGCGGCGTTCCCGCACAGGCGAAGCCCACTCTGCTCGGCATCACCAAAGCCGCACTGGCGACGGATTCTTTCCTGTCTGCGGCGTCCTTCCAGGAAACGGCGAGAGTGCTCACAGAAGCGGCTATCCGAAACAAGCGCGATATGCTGCGCGGTCTGAAAGAAAACGTCATCATAGGCAAGCTCATTCCTGCGGGTACGGGTATGAAGATCTATCGGAATATCACTCCGACGGAAAAGAAGATCCAGTCCGTGCCGGCAGAGGATTCGGTTTCCGGCGACGTGCAGGCGTCCTCGGACGACAGCGGCGCGGAGTTTGCGGTCGGAGAGGAGTAATCTTCCGTAAGGGAATAACTTTGTTTAATGCGAAAGCGGTTCTGCCTGATGGCAGAGCCGCTTTCGGCTGTTTTCGTATTCGTTCGCGCATACGCTTGCAAACGGTCGGATAAAAATGTTATAATGTTGTCATGAAAACAAACGGCATAACGGGAATAATAGGCGCGATGGACGCTGAAACGGACGGACTGGTCCGTGCGACGGACGTCATTGAGCGGCGCATGTTCGGAGGTTCGGAAACGGTCGTCGGGACGTACGGCGGGAACGTGCTCGCCGTCGTACGTTCGGGCATAGGCAAGGTGAATGCGGCGTTCGCCGCGCAGATGCTTATCCGTGAGTTCGATGCGTCGCGCATTATAATGACGGGTATAGCGGGCGCGCTCGGCGGCGTGCTGCGCACGCTCGATCTGCTCGTGCCCGATATGTTCGTGCAATACGACGTGATAATGCCGGGCGCGCCCGACGGGTATATGGACATACTCGACAGTGTGGGCGTTGCTCCCGATGCGAAGCTGTCGTCCGCGCTCGCCGCTGCTTGCGGCGCGCACCGCGGCTGGCTGGCAACGGGCGAGAGGTTCGTCGATACCGATGCGGACAAGGCTGATATTCTCCGTCGGTTTCCTTTCGCGGTCGGCGTGGATATGGAGAGCGGGGCGGTGGCGCAGGTGTGCGCGCGCCTGGGCGTGCCTATGGCGTGCGTCAAGGTAATCTCCGATTCGGGCGACAGCGGCGAGTATGCCGATTTCAAAACCGCCGCTGCGGACAAAGCTATCCGCGCCGTGCTGTCCGTGCTTTGACTTATACGCGTGAGCATAGTTTTGAGAAGAGTTCTTGCAGGAGAAACCCCCTTCTTTGAAAAGAAGGGGGTTTCCCCTGCACCCCTTCCTCCAAGAAACTTACATTGGGGTTACCCCCATAACCGCGCCTGCGGTGTCTTTTCAAGAATCTGTCGCGTTTCCGAGTCGCCGCAGGGTCACCTTGCGGCGACCGTTTCCGCTCCGCTCACTTCGGAAGCCGCACCTTGCGGTGAGCAAGTAAGGCTTTTGCGGTACGGAACAAGCCGCATAAATCGAAACCCCGTAACTCGCCGTGCGCAAGTACACCTTGCGGTGGGCAAGTAAGGCTTTTGCGGTACGAAACAAACCGTGAAAATCGCAACCCCGTAACTCGCCGTCCGCAAGGACCCGCAATCGCTACTTTCTCGGCTAATAGGTTGCTTGGCTCATATAACTGCTTAATAAGACGAGTTGTGTCTTTGCGACATAAAAGCGGATAAAGTTTTAACGTAGGTTGTTCTTTCTAATATGCGGCGTTCTGTTTTGCTTTCCGTATTTTGTCCCCGCGACACTCTGCGAAACTTGTTGAGTATCCGCTCTTAACACCGCGCTCCTTGCGTAACCGTCCTCGCACGGGTAATCGGCAGCAATCCCCGTAAAGTTTTCCCGTAGCCATAATATAAGCCGCATACCGCAAATGTTTTTCCTTTGTTCGCAAAGTCCGGCTCTTTTTACACTCTTTGCACTTGGCGGTTAAGGCTTTGCCTTATTTGCTTTATCCGTTTTTTATTCGGGTAAAAAAATATTATAATAATATTAAATCGGGCGCAATTGACTTTTGTGTGTGCGTATGATATAATCAGATAAAATATAATTCTCGGAGGAAAATATGAGCAGAGCAAACAGATATTCGCTGTTTACGGGCGTTGCGGCGTTCCTTGCGGGCGCATGCATAATGCCCGTTTTCGCTGTTGACTACGCCAATTTGCTCGGATCGTATCCCGCGTTCCCGTTCTTTGTGACGGGTGCGGTTGCGTTGTTTTTCTGTATAGCGACGGCTTTCGCATGCAGGCGCGCATGGTACGTTCCGATGATATTCGCCATCGTTGTTGCCGTCATGGCTGTCGCACAGCGTGCGATGATTATCGTTTCGATAGAAGACCTGCCGACCTATTGCGAGGGGCCGCTTATAGTTTCCGGTTTAATCGTGACGGTGTTCGGACTCGTTGCGGCGTGCCTTGCTCCCGTCGTTGCAAAGCGCGCGGCGATAATCGGCGATAAATTCGTCATAAATCCGTATTACGCCGCGGCGGTTCTCTTATGCCTGCTTGCATATGTGATTTGCACGACGGCAAACACATCGTCATATTTCAGTTATCCGGTTTACGATAATTATGGCGGTGTTACATACTATTCTATACTGGAACAGGATTACCATGTTGTTTATTGCTATGCAATGGCGGGTACGGCGCTTTTGCTTTTCGTGATTGCGGACATCGTGGTTGCCGCATTCACCAAGAACCGCATTGCAACGTCAATCATAGAAACGGCGTCCATAGTCGGTTCCGCCATAGCCTTGACTGTACTTTTTGTTGAAGCGAGTCTTATAGTTGACGCGTCCGCGGCATTTATTCCGTTTATATGGATCCTCGCCGCAAGTTATTGCGTTGTGCGTTTCGTTCCCGTGTTCGATATGCCCGTCAGGCGGCTCGAGGGCGCGGATATGCCGCCGCAGTCATACGTTAAAACGGCGGCGCCGCCGGCTTATATGCGTCCGCCGCGCGCTCCGTTCGGTCCGCCCGCAGGTTATCAATATCCTCCGCAGCCGCCCGTTTATCCTTACGGACAGCCGCAGTATTATGCGCCGCAGCAGCCGTATGTTCAGCCCATGCCGCAGCAACCTTACGCGCAGCCCATGCAGCAGCAAGTGCCGCAGCAGCCGACATATACATCGCAGGCGGGCAATATGTATCAGCCTCAATGGCAGCCTCAGCCCGCGCCGCAATATGCACCGCAGCCGCCCGTGCAGCATCAGGCGCCTCAGCCCGCGCCGCAAGCGCAGCCTATGCCGCAACCCGTGCAACAGCCGGCGCCGCAGCAGCCTGCGCAGCCGCAGGGAAGCGATAAGCAGCCGGACGCCGCGCCTCGTATGAGTGCGGAAGAAAAGGCAAAACTCACGCCCGCAAAGAGGCTCGACGTTGAGAATCTCGAAAGGATGTATGACGCGGGGCAGATAAGCCTTGCGCAATATAAGGCGGAGATCGCCGCGATAATCGGCACTAAATAGGATGGTATGATATGTGCCGGGGCACGGTTTACCGCAAGCTGCGGCATAGACCGTGCGCCGCCCTCCCTGCGAATCGCAGGGAGGGCTTTTCTGTTGCGGCATAAACGAGTCCGCTGCCCGAATCGGCAAACTCTGCCGGAACGGACCCCCGGATGAAATAAAGATTCTGACTTTTGCCCGGGCGACCTCACATACTTTCTGCCCATTGTACTCACCCTGCCATAATACCCCGAAATAAGGACTTTAAGTTTCTTCGGGGAAAGGGTGCGGGAAAACCCCTTTCTTTTCAAAGAAAGGGGTTTTCCCGCAAAAACTCTCCACAAGAAATTAAATCTGTCTCACTATCAGTTCGGGATGAACGTGAGACGCGAACGCGATACCGCCCGCGAGATTATAGCACTCGAAGCCGTGCGCCGCAAGTATGCGGCAGGCGATATAGCTGCGCGTGCCGCTGCGGCAGTTGACGTAAACGGGAACGCCCTGCGGCAGATAAGCAAGCCTGTCGCGCAGTTCGTCAACGGGGATATTGACGGCGCGGGAGAAATGCCCGGAAGCAAATTCGCCGGGCGAGCGCACGTCGAGCATGACAATATCCGAACGTTCGCAGATATCCGGCAGATCCTCCGCATGAAATTGTTTCACGAGTCCGTGCAGAACGTTTTCCGCGACGTATCCCGCGACGTTTACGGGGTCTTTTGCTGACGAGAACGGCGGCGCATAGGCGAGTTCGAGCGAGGTGAGATCGTAAACGCTCATGCCCGCCCGGAGAGCGACGGCGAGCACGTCTATGCGCTTGTCAACGCCGTCGCGCCCGATTATCTGTGCGCCGAGCAGCTTGCCGGCGTCGGACGTAAACAGCAGTTTGACGAACATTTCCTCTGCGCCCGGGTAATATGTCGCGTGCGACGGTGAGATAGTAATCGTTTTGAGATAGCGCACACCCGCCTTGCGCGCGGTTTTTTCGTTAAGTCCCGTAGATGCGGCAGTCAGTCCGAACAGCTTGATTATCGAGGTCCCCTGCGTTCCGCGGTATTCGCTGTTTATTCCGCAGATATTGTCCGCGGCAATGCGCCCCTGACGGTTTGCCGGACCCGCGAGCGGCACGTTTACCGCATTGCGTGTGACGAGATCCTCCGTCTGAACGGCGTCGCCGACGGCGAATATGTCGGGATCCGACGTATTCATATATTCGTCGACGACGATCGCGCCCTTGATCCCCGTGGAGATGCCGCAGGCGAGCGCAAGATCGGACTCGGGCATTACGCCCGTTGCAAACAGCACTATGTCCGCGGGGCAGATTCCCGCGTCCGTGACGACAACCGTTTCGCCCGGCGTTTCTTCGATCGCTTTGACGCGTGCGCCGAATCTGACGTCGACGCCGTTTGCGACGAGTTCCTCCGTAAGCATGGACGCCATGTCTTCGTCAAGGGGAGGAAGCACCTGCCTGCCGCGTTGGAGAAGGGTAACGTTTATGCCCCGGCGGATAAAATTTTCCGCCGCTTCCAGCCCGATAAAACCGCCGCCGATGACGACTGCGCGGGACGCGCCCTTTGCCGCCGCATGTTCGGCTATGCGCAGCGTGTCCTCGACGGTACGCAGCGTGTGTACGCGCTTTCCGTGCGCTCCGGGAATGTCGGGCACGACGGCGCGCGCGCCGGGCGAGAGCAGCAGCCTGTCGTAATCTTCCGTATACGTTCTGCCCGTGGCAAGCTCGCGCACGGTAACGGCGTGCGCTTCCGGATCGACTGCGGTTACTTCCGAGCCGACGCGCACTTCGATTTTATATCTCGCGGCAAAACCCGCGGGCGATTGCAGAGTAAGTTCGCGTTTGCTTCTTATCACGCCGCCGACGTAGTAGGGCAGACCGCAGTTCGCGTACGACACATAACCCGTCCGCTCGATGATTATTATCTCCGCATATTCGTTGAGTCTGCGCAGACGCGCGGCTGCCGTCGCGCCTCCCGCAACGCCGCCGACAATGACTATCTTGGGCGCGTCGACGACTCTGCCGTCGTCAAGGGTCTTTCTGCGGACCTGCCGTCCGCCGTTGTCGAAAAGTCCGGGTACTTTCATGCTTTCTCCTTAAATGGCAGCGCCGCGGTAATACCGCGGCGCTTTCGCAAAGCGCGCGGTTCTGCGCGCTTCAATGCTTCTCTTCGAAGAATATGTCTATGATGTTTTTGAGGTCGTTTATCATCCTGCCGACGAACTTGTGATCGACGGACGCGCCGTTTTCGTTCAAAAACGCTGTATATTTGGTTACCAGCAGCAGATTGGAATTGAAACATCTCTTGACTGCGAATTCGAGCACCTTGCGCTTGTCCCATTTGAGTATCTTTGCGTTCATGTGCGACGCGTCGCACGCAACCTGATATTCCTTGTATTTATCGCCGAGTCCCGCGAGATCTTCGAGAAAGCGGAAATTGAGATTCCACTTCGTTCTCTGAACGCCGGGCACCGCGCCCACCCAACCGTAATTTTCGAAGTGATCCACTTCGTTGGCGTTTTTGAGATTGATGCCGAATGCCTTTGTTTTTTCGTCGTAGTCCGCGCGCGTCTTTTCGTCCATGCGTTCGGGGTCGCTGAATCTGTCGAACGTTTCGAATTCCTCTATAACGTCCCTGCCGTATTTGCATAATACCGAAATGACGCATTCGAGTTCGTGCAGACTGCGCCACACCACTATGGCTTCTTTTTCGAGACCGCGCGCCGTCAGCATCATTATGCCTTTCAGTTTGAGAAACGCCGTTTCAAACAGTTTATATACCGCTTTGGAAGTGCGTTCGCGGCATGCCGCATTGCCCCTGAGCCCGACGGTAAGCAGGTAATCGAGCAGGATGTTGAACCTGCAATATACGGGATTGTATTCGTTGATTATGCGTTTTGCGCTCGTCTTGATGTTTTCGAGAATAAATACCGATTCCGCGACGTCCGTCACCAGTTGCGAGCGGTATGCCTCGTCCCGCGTCTTTTCTATGCGCTGCTGTTCCGTAAGCGTTGCGGTGTACGCATAATGATAGCCGCAGATGTATTTGATTATATCGGGCGCCGGCACTCCGTACAGAACGGGATTTATGCCCTGAGCGGTCAGCCGCGCGCGGTAACGCCCGGATACGTTTACGAACATTTCGGAAACGAAAGAACGCGGAAAGGTAAAACCGCCGTATTCCGCGCGCAGTTTGGGCAGAGTATAGTCGAGTATTTCGTTTACGAATCTTTCATCCATGATTTTATTTTATCATATAATCTCATTTCAGTCAATCGGCGCGGCGGACGTCGGACGATTAGAAATCCATTAAATTTACGCGCGGATTTCGGCGGTATTAAAAAAGCGAAGAACAGCGCCTCAAAAAACTTCCCGTCGCTGCTCTTCGCGTCCACCATCGTTTATACGAATTTATCGGAAGCCTTTCCCTTAGCTTCCTTAAATATTATAAGCATACGCAGGGTAAAAGTCAAGCCGTTTTCGGTGCGCAGCGTTTGTTTTTTGTGAAGTTTTTATCACAAAAGTACAATGAAAGGATATTATAATTCATGTGCCGCGGTTTGCCCGTATTTTTCGTCAAAGTACGAAAATTTTTCTCTCCGTTATCGGATTCTGATACACACGCGTTGTATAATCATACTATAAATTTCCCGATATAGGGGGCATAACCATGTTCGGAAAAAACGATAAGTACATACGTCTGATGCACGTGTTCAACATAGTGGCGTTCTGCGTGTTGCTCGCACTGTTCGTTGCGGGCGGCATTGTGCTTTGCGTTATGACGGAAACTCCGTCCGGAGTATTTATCATCGTTGCGGGCTTGATCGTCATGCCGGTATTGTACGTTGCCGCGGAATTTCTTATATCCGTCGCGCGCGATCTGAAATTCATCCGCAACAAGCTGTACGGCGAGAGTAACGCACGTTTCGCCGCTTACGCAGAGGATGCGTATGACGCGTATGACGCGTATACGGCGCCTTCCGCCGACGCGCCCGAAGCGTATGCCGGCAATTATTACGAGGATTATTCGGACGACCCCGTAACCGCCGCCGAATTAGCCGCGCTTATCGGAGACAGCACGATAGACGACGCCGAATACAGCAGAAGATATTATGAAATAATGGAAAAATACAATGCGCGCAAAAACGCGGGCAGCGCCGGAGACACGGGCGGCGGAACGGAAAAATAAAGGAGGATGTGAATATATATGACGAAAGCCAACAAATTTATCGTTGCGATCGCGGTGACGGCGTTTATGATGGGCGCGGTGACTTTGCCGTCCGTGACTATTTTATATCAAGAGATTGCGACGATGATGGCGACGATAATGATCCCGGTGTCGGTGGCGTGCCTTGCGGGTACGGTCATCGCCGTCGCGCTCTGTAAAGATAAAAAATTCAGCGTTGCGGGAATGATCCTTGCCGCCGCCGTAGCATTTTTAAGCGTAGGTCTGTGGACGGCTGTGATAGTCGCAAGCGAATTCGCCAATCTGTACGTCAGTTTAAGTTTGGACGTCGGTTCGTACATACGTACGAGTTTTATCAGCGGGTACACTTCTTTCAGCGACTTGTTTCCGATATGTGTTGTCGGTATTGCTTTTACCGTGATATGTCTTGCGCTCGCGTTCTTCGCTCCGCTCGTGGCAAACGCGTCCGATACGCGCGGCAGGCTCGGAATCAGTCCGGTATTTGCCGCCGCCGTCGCAGTTTTCGTGATAATAAACATCGCGTGT
The DNA here is from genome assembly GCA_949289095.1 of uncultured Eubacteriales bacterium. Lineage (GTDB taxonomy): Bacteria > Bacillota > Clostridia > Christensenellales > Pumilibacteraceae > Protoclostridium. The sequence goes on from CASEMM010000138.1 coordinate 18,603, forward strand.
TCCGCATTCTTTGATTTGAATGCTCATTTGGAACTTCCCGCAAACGGGTTTGATCATATTGATTACGGTGATGCGGTTATATCCGGAAGTTTTATTTTTCCGATGTACATGTGCACCAATATATCCGTACTGTTTCTGTTTCTTGTCGCGTCCGTGAGCTCCGTGTTCGTGCGCAGCGACGCCGTCAGGAAAGCCGTGGAAACGCCGATCATATATGTCTGCGCGATAACAATGACGATCCTAATTCTTGTTTCTGCCGAGGGGGGTTATGGTTATCCTATCGTATTGCCGATCCCCGCATATTGGTTTGTTGCGATCGCATATACCGTTCTCCGCTTAGTGCCTCGCGTGAACGCGGCGCTTTCGGGCGCATACGGCGGCAAGGACAAGGATCCGGCGCCAGCCGTGCCGCAACAGACGGCTGCGCCCACACGGCATAATGCGCCCGCGCAGCCTCAGCTGGTTCAGCCGCCGCAACCGCAGCGTGCGCGACCCGCGCAGCCCGTACGATCTCGGTACGCGCAGCCCGCGCCGACCGCACAGCCGCAGCGTCGGCAGCCGCCGCCTCGTTATGTGACGCCGCCCGTACAGTCTCCGCAGCCGCAATACGCACAGCCTCAGTACGTGCCGCCGGAGCAGCCGCAATACGTACAGCCTCAGTACGCGCCGCCGCAGCGTCGGCAAACGCCGCCTCGTTATGCGCCGCCGTCGGGGGAATATGCGAATGCAGCGCCGCCCGACATCCGTCGGCAGCCGTCGCAGCGTCCGTCAGCTTCCGCTCCCGAAGTGCGCGGGGAGGAAGCCGCCGTTCGCAATGACGGAACGGACGAAAGAAACGATGCGCGATAATATCTTTATCGCATGGTTTCCGAAATCCGATGACGTAAATCCGACGTACAGAGCTTTCGCTCTTAAAAGCGCGGGTAAGCTGCAAGGAGAAAACCGAGAGAGCTCTGTCTGCCGGAATGATTTCACAGATGCTATGAGATATACAACCGGAATTACCGATTAGTTATACAAGGAGAATATTAGTTATACAAGGAGAATAATATTATGGCTGCAAAAGCACGCGGAACAAGTATTTTTAACGTCGCTATGCCGGAAATGACGGTAATTTTGCGGGATCCCGCATTCTGCCGTCGGCTTAATTTTACATTTGAGTCGGAAAGCAGAACGCAGACGGGCGTTTGTTACCGTTTTCTTCACGGTACGACGATGACCTCATGGGGCGAAGAAATTACGATCACGCTGACCCCTCTGGGCGAAAACAAAGTACAAACGGAAATTTTTTCCAAATGCAGATTTCCCATGCAAATTTTCGATTGGGGCAAAAACAAAAAGAACATTAACGTGATCATGCAATACATCGCGGAATGTATTTACGTGTTGGACAACATTTGAAAGTGCGCTCTGCGAAGGGCTGCGGAATATCCGCAGCTCTTTTTATATCCGCGCTTTCCGCGCCCGTGCTCATGCGGCAGTCTGCGAAATTTTTGCGTTATAAAATCCCGAAACCGCGGCGCGGCTGTTGAAAAACGCAACCGAATGTGATATAATAAATAAAAATATATGCTCGCACGGAGAAAATCGCATGACGGGACTCGGGGAAAGGATAAAAGAAGCGCGTAAGACCGCGGGACTGACGCAGGCGGATCTTGCGGAAAAACTCAACGTGCACGTCCGTACGGTGTCTAAATGGGAACGCGGCATATGCGAGCCGGATATTTCCGTTTTCGGATCGCTTGCCGCAGCGCTCGGCGTAAGTCTCGGCAGCCTGTTCGGGTCGGAAGAGTACGGGGGATGTGTAAAGGCGGATGAAAAGTCCGTGTTCGACGCCGCGGCGTTCGGCGGTTCGGTTGCCGCGGAGCGGAAACGTTCGGGCAGGAGCCAGAGCGAACTCGCCGCGAGCCTGAACGTCAGCGCGGATACGGTGTCGAAATGGGAAAGAGGCGTGACCGCTCCGTCCGCGGACGATCTTCTGTCGCTCGCCCGCGTGTTTTCCGTGTCCGTATCCGATCTGTACCGCGGCGTACTTCCCGGCGCGCCGTCGCCGAAAGCCGCCGCTCGTCCGGCGAAGATCCGTCGTCTGCGTATGCCGCTCGTGATCGTTGCGGCGCTGTTTATTGCCGCCGTCACAGCGGTTTCGCTTTTTGCGGGCGGCGCGATAGGCGCGGGCAGTACATATACGGTCGTGGCGGACGGGGAGACGTACGAAGTGCGTAAAGGCGATATGTTCGCTCCTTCGTCGCCCGAGCGCGAGGGATACGAGTTCGTTTACTGGACGGATATCTACGGCAAACAGGTGGATTTTCCGTGTGCGGTTACGCGCGACTCGGAGTATTTCGCTGTTTTTGAACCGATAGAATATACGATCGGATACGACGCAGCCGGCGGTTCGCTCCCCGCGTACGCTCCGCGCTCGATCACGATGGAGGACGGAGCCGTGACGCTTCCCGTTCCGCAGAAGGAGGGGGAGCGGTTCATAGGCTGGTATACCGATCCGGACTTTTCGGGCGATCCGGTGAAAAACGCGGTGTGCGAAGCCGCGGATATGATGTTTTACGCGCGTTGGAGCGGGGACGGTTACGCCGTGCGCTACGAGCTTTGCGGCGGGCGCGCCGTCGGGCCGGATCCGCTCGTGATAACAGAGAGCGAATCCGTGCCGCTTTCCGAACCCGTCCGCGACGGTTACGAGTTTCTCGGCTGGTACGACAAGCCGTACGGCGGCACGAAATACGAAAGCGCGGGCGGAGAGGGTGCGTATCACATGACGCTTTACGCACAATGGAAAAAGATATCCCCGACTTCCGCAGATGCGTTTTCATACGAAAAGGCGGACGGAGGCGTGCGCATAACGTGCTATAACGGACCCGTCGGCATATACGAGGACGTGATAGTTCCGCGCGAAATAAACGGGCTGCCCGTCACCGAGATCTCGGGAGCATGGCATGCGGGCGATGAATGCGGAGAGACCGGGTTCGGCAATTACGAGTTCGCGCTGCATTCTGTCGTATTTCCGGACACTCTCCGAAAAATAAGCGGCGGCGCGTTCGAACTCGTGTATTTTTCCGCGCCGGTAGTCATTCCGGCGGGGGTTGAGGAGATAGATGACCGTGCGTTTTTCTCGGCAGATCTTTCTCTCGTTTTCGAGAGCGGAAGCGGGTTGAAACGGAGAGGGGAACGCGCGTTCGAAAACGCGTATATAAGAAACACCGTAACGCTGCCCGAGGGGCTGACGGCTATCGGCAGACACGCATTCTGTGCATCGCTGCCGTGCGGGATCATCCTCCCCGAAACTCTCGAATACGTAGGCTCGGGCGGGCTGGCTTTCGGGGGCGCGCTGTATGTGCCTTGCGGGATAGAAATGGCGGAATCGGGTGCGTTTTACGGCGATACGGTATATACGTCCATGACTGCGGAAAAAGCGGAAGAGTGCGGCATGAACGCAGTCGACGTTATTTTCGTATCCGGGGAAGAATGCAGCGTCACGCTTTTTTCGGACGGCGACGTTGAAACGCGCTTCGTACGGGCGATCGGACTGCCCGTACCAGAAAAACGCGGCTGTAAGTTCGTCGGCTGGCGCGAAGAGGACGGCGGTTTCGCGGATATGTTCTATATTCCGGTAAAGCCGGAAGTCACGCTGACCGCGGTGTTTGCGGATATCCTGCCCGGCAGCGGGCGTTCTGCCGAAACGCCGTACGCCGTGCGCGACGGGGAAACGCTTTCGGCGGAGTTCTATTCGGAGGACGCGTATACGTTTATCGTCCGTTCGGACGAGCCGTACGTAAACGTCGCGGCGCATTTGGACAGCGGCTTTCCCGTCACGATGTACTATACCGACGGCAGCGGCGAGCGCATGACGCTTACCGCCTCGGCGGCGACGGTGCCTTCCGGAACGGTGTTCACGATGATATGCGACGCTTATTCGCAGTATAACGCGGCGGACAAAGCCGACGGCGAAGCCGCGCGGTTCGTGCGCATGACGATAGGATTCGAAGTGTCTTTCGACGTATATAAGGTATATTGAATCATCCGTTTTCAGGCTTTATCATGCCGAGTAAGCGCAAAAAGCGGGCGTGTAAGCGCGCGGGGCGGCAGTTTCGGACAACACGGCTGTTGCCAGATGTATCCGAAAGTGATACACTTTCATTGTCGGCAAAAGGAATATGCGCGCGTTCCGAATAACAACAGGAGAAAAAATAAAGCGCTTTATGAAAAACGGAAAAAAGGAAAAAAACAGCGGCGGTGCTTTGGCTGTATGACGAATTCGGTCGGGGAAGAAGTATCGGGATCGGTGAATGTTGCTGCGAACTCGGCATATCCGTGCCCACGTTCAGGCGGTATATCGCGCTGCTGCGCGCGTATTTTATGGAAAAGCACGGGCGCGATATAATTTACGACGCATCGAAAAAAGTGTATG
>CASEMM010000139.1 GCA_949289095.1 uncultured Eubacteriales bacterium
TGACGTCCGGCCGGTAGCTCCATCAAAAACACCGCTTTCGCGGTGTTTTTATCATCAGCTGCTTACGAATAGATTCGTAATACTTCGTCGCTTCGCTCCTCGTGGCGTTCGCGGGCGTGCGCCCGCTCGGCAGAGCAGCAGGTCGCCGGTTCAAGTCCGGCCAGTAGCTCCATCAAAAACACCGCTTTCGCGGTGTTTTTATCATCAGCTGCTTACGAATAGATTCGTAATACTTCGTCGCTGACGCTCCTCGTGGCGTTCGCGGGCATGCGCCCGCTCGGCAGAGCAGCAGGTCCGTAATCCGTCTGCCGGTTCCGGACGGTCCTGTCCGTTCGGACACGGCTTTTTTACACGTTTCAATGACAGATATATATTAAAACAAGCGATTTTAATATTTGACAAAATTACCGTTTCGGATATATAATTATATTATACCGAGCGTGTGTGCAAAACGCCGGGCGTGCAGAGGGAATAAATATTACACGGAAGGTGAAGGATATATGGTTAAACACATAGTCATGTGGAAGATCAAGGACGGTTACGGCAATATGACCAAAGCCGAGATCATGGCGAAGATCGTTGCGGATCTGAGCGATCTCAAGGGGATAATTCCTGAAATAGTCGATCTCGAAGTGGGCGCGAGCATGACGGGCGGCGATATGCATTACGATATGGGGCTCATAGTCACGTTTAAGCGGCTGGACGACGCCATCGTATACGCAAATCATCCGGCGCACGTCAAAGTTTCGAATTTCATATCCGAAGTGCGCACCGACCGCGCGACGGCGGATATCGAAGTCTGATATTTTTCCGCTTTACGGAATACGAAAGCCGCAGAACAGTCTGCGGCTTTTTTGTGCCTTGTAAAACGTAGGCATACGTATGCGTTTACTTTCCGAGGAACGCTTTGAACATGTCTACTCCGGACGGGTAGTAAACGCGCGTCGTGCGTACGAGTCCTTCGTTATAGGTGTCGATGCCGTGCACGTGTTTCGCGCTGTCGTACATGATGAACGGGACGGGATCGCCGACATGCGTGCGCAGGGCGAGCGGGGTGGGATGATCGGGCGTGATGAGCAGTCTGAACCGTTCGCCGCGTCTGGTCATTTCTTCGAATATCGGACCGATTACGAGCGAATCGATCAGCTCTATCGAGCGGATCTTGCCCGCCTTGTCGCCCTGATGTCCGCATTCGTCGGGCGCCTCCATGTGGATGTATACATAGTCGTGCGATTTGATTGCGTCAAGAGCTGCGGCGGCTTTGCCCGCGAAATTTGTGTTTATCGTGCCGCATGCGCCCTCGACGTCTATCGAATCCATTCCGGCGACTATGCCCAGTCCCTTGACCAGATCAACCGCGCTTATTACCGCGCCTTTAAGCCCGTAGAGTTCGGAGAACGGTCTGAACGACGGGCGGGTGCCTTCGCCCCACAGCCAGCAGCCGTTTGCCGTATTTTTGCCATTGGCTGCACGCAGCGCGTTCACTCCGCTTTCCGAGAGCACTTTGCGGCTGCGCTTCTGAAATCCGAGCAGTTCGTCCGCATACGCGCCCTTGGGCAGATACTCCGCTATTTTTTTGCCCGAAATGTCGTGCGGGGGAGTGAGATCCGCGCCCGTCTTTCCGTGCCTGCGGACGAGACAGTGGCGGTAGCTTACGCCCGCGTGCAGTTCGCAGCCTTCCGGGATTATTCCGGACGCGTTGAGTTCCCCGATGAGTTTTTTAGCGCTCTCCGTGTCTATTTCGCCTGCGCTGTAATCGCTCATCGTCAGCGTTTCGTATTCGCCGTTGCCGCCGAGAGTGACGAGATTGCAGCGATAAGTCACGTCGTCTTTTCCCAGTTCTATGCCCATGCTCGCCGCTTCGAGCGGAGAGCGCCCCGTGTAATATACGGCGGGATCGTAACCCATGACCGCCATGTTCGCCACGTCGCTGCCCGGCTTCATGCCGTCCGGCACGGTTTTCGTCAGTCCGCACACGCTCATGCGCGCTATTCTGTCTGTGTTCGGTTTGTTTGCGAGGGACAGAGGAGTCTGACCGTTTTCATCGGGGTAGTCCGCCCATCCGTCGCCGAGTATTACTATGTATTTCATACCCGAATTTTACCACTTATCGCAGAGTATCGCAAGCGATTTGAGGATAAAATATGCGTGTGCGCGGCGTCTTATTCCACGGTGACGCTCTTTGCGAGGTTGCGCGGCTTGTCGACGTCGCGTCCCATGCGCACTGCGGCGTGGTATGCGAGCAGCTGCAGCGGTACGACGGACACGGCTGGCGACAGCAGGGGCGGCACAAACGGTATGCGCAGCGTGAAGTCGCATGCGGCAGCCACTTCGTCGTCCGCCGTCACGGCTATTACCGTTCCTCCGCGCGCCCGCACTGTTGCGGCGGTAAGCAGCGTTTTGTCTTTGAGCGCGGGATCGGTATGTATGAGCACGACTGGAGTGCCCTCTTCGACGAGCGAAATAGTCCCGTGTTTCAGTTCGCCCGCGCTCAGTCCCATTGCCGGAACGTACGTTATCTCGCGCAGCTTGAGAGCGCCCTCGTATGCCGCGCCGCAGTCCTCGCGCCGTCCCACGAAGAACGCCGTGCGGCAGGACGCAAACAGTTCGCTCACGGCTTTTGCGTCGCCGTCGCATCCGAGCGCGCGTTCGATTGCAAACGGCAGTCTGCGCACCGCGTCCTCTTCTTCCGCACCGGTAAGCAGAGCGGCGAGAGCGGCAGCCTGCGATGTGAATCCCTTCGTCGTGGCGACGGAGATCTCCGGTCCGGCGTGAGTGAGTATGTTTCTGCGGCAGGCGCGCGTCAGCGAGCTTCGCGGCACGTTGGTTATGCTCACCGTCGCGTATCCGCGCCTTTTCGCTTCTTCCGCTGCGGCAACGGTATCCGCCGTTTCGCCCGATTGCGAGAGCAGCACCGCGGTCTTGCCTCTGCCGTTCACACGTTCGGAAAACAGAAATTCTCCCGCCGTCACCGCGTGCGCTTCCGCTCCCGTGCCTCTTTCGGTGAGGGGAATGGCGGCGAGAGCCGCGTTATACGACGAGCCGCAGCCGAGGTACAGCACTTCGCCGCGCAGACGGCGGTTTCCTACCGCCTCTATGGTACGCGCCGCCGCTTCGGGCTGTTCATGTATCTCTTTGAGCATGAAATGCGCGTAGCCGCCGCGTTCGCAGCTGCCGGCGTCCGCGGTCTGTATGCGTTTCGGAGCCGCGGGCTTGCCGTGAGAAAAGAATTCCGCGCCGCGCGACGACAGCCGTGCGTACTGCCCGTCGCCGAGCAGATATGTCCTTTCCGCTCTCGCCGCGCAGCCGTCCGAAGCCAGACAGCACATGCCTTTTCCGACGCCGATTATGAGCGGACTCGACCGTCTGAACGCGTATATTTCGTCCGGAGCGTCGGAACACAGTGCGGCAACGGCGAACGAGCCTTCGAGCATGGCGGCGGTCCGCCGGACTGCGGAAAGCGCGTCGCCTTCGTAATTGAGTTCGAGCAGATGTGCTATCAGCTCGCTGTCCGTGTCGGAAACGGGCGTAATACCGCGATTTTCGCATAGTGTTTGCAGCTTTCGGCAATTTTCGATAATGCCGTTGTGCACGACCGCGAATTTTTTACCGAAAGACAGATGCGGGTGGCAGTTGATTTCTGTGGGTCTGCCGTGCGTAGCCCAACGAGTGTGTCCTATTCCGCAGCGTGCGTCCGTGCGTACGTCCGCGAGTTTTTCTTCGAGAAGCGCTATTCTTCCGACGGACTTTATCACGCGCAGCCTGCCGTGTTCGGCAAACGCGATGCCCGCCGAATCGTATCCGCGGTATTCCAGCTTTTCCAGTCCTCCGGCAAGAGCGCGTACGATATCGTCCGCTCCCGTGTATCCTATGATCCCGCACATACCCGTATAATATGCCGGCGCGAGCGTTTATGTGCCGGCAAGGCATAACTGCGCGTCCGCGAGCATAACATCGGAAGTATGAAGTATTTCGGCACGGACGGCATAAGGGGAATATACGGAGAGGGCATGACCGAAGATCTTGCTTACAGAGCCGGAAGAGCGCTTGCAATCGCAATAGGCGGGCGGGCGTTTGTCGGGCGCGATACGCGCTCGTCCGGACCTGCCGTGGAAAACGCGCTTGCGGCCGGAATAGCCGCGGGCGGCGCCGACGTGTGTACGGCGGGAGTGCTTACGACTCCTGCCGTATCGCGGCTGACGGCGGCGAGGGGATATTCGTTCGGCGTGGCGGTAAGCGCGTCGCACAATCCTCCGGAATATAACGGGCTGAAAGTATTCACGTCGGACGGACGCAAGCTGTCTGCGGGGCTGGAAAGCGCGGTCGAGTATTATATGGACAACGTTTCGTACGCCGTGCTGCCGCGCGGCGCGCGCACGGAGTGGCGGGGCGGCGAAGACGAATACGTCGGATATGTCCTGGACGAAGTGCGTTCTCTCGCATCCTCCGCCGGAAGAACGAGCGATCTTCAGGGAATGCGCATAATGCTCGACGGAGGAGGCGGCGCCGGAACGCGCGCGGCGGAGCGCGTACTCGTTTCGCTCGGCGCGGAAGTAAGAACCCTGTGCGGCGAATGCAGAGGCGAATGCATAAACGTCAGGTGCGGCGCGCTTCATCCCGAAGCCATGTGCGAAGCGGCGAAAGTCTGCGATCTCGGCATGGCTCTCGACGGAGACGCAGACAGGCTTGTTCTCTGCGACGGGCGTCGGCTGGCGGGCGACGAAGTTCTTTACAATCTTGCGCGCTATCCCGTGGGAGATACCGTGGTGGGAACGGTGCTGACGAACAGCGCGCTCGAACGCCGCCTGCGCGACGGCGGCAGACGGCTGCTGCGGACGGACGTGGGAGACCGGAACATAAGCGACGTGATGCGCTCTCTCGGAGCCGGTCTGGGCGGCGAACCGAGCGGGCATTTCATAATTGGCGGAGCGACGGGAGACGGTATACTGTCCGCCGCGGCGGCAGCCGTGCTGAAAGCGACGGAAGGGCTGTATACGCTTGCTCTCGACAGACAGGTTACGGCGGATATTCCGCTGTCCGACGGCGGCGTCCCCGACAGGAGCAGAACGGCCGACGCGGAGAGAGAAGCCGGAAGATTGGCGGAGCGCGTCGTCATACGGCCGAGCGGTACGGAGCCGGTGCTGCGCGTTATGGCGGAGGGCGGCGATGCCGAAGGCGCCGTGCGCGTCGTGCGGGAGATGCTTTCGCGGTGACGGTCTGGCAGGCGGTGCTTCTCGGAGCGGTGCAGGGAATGACCGAGTTTCTGCCCGTGTCGAGCAGCGGACATATGCTGCTCGTCAGGCGGCTGTTCGGAATAGACGCGGGCATGATGTTCGACGTGATGATGCATGTCGGCACGCTCGTGTCCGTGTGCGTGGTATTCCGCCGCGAACTGCTTTCTTTTCTGCGTCCGCCGTTCGGCAGACTTGCGCTCCTTGCTTTTGCAAGCGTGCCCGCGGGGCTGGCGGGATTGTTTTTCTCCGACGCGATAGACGGCGTTTTCGGAGGCGGCGAATGGCTGTTCGTCACGTTCGCATTGTCCGGAGCGCTCCTTCTGCTGTCCCGGAGAATAATTGCGCTGCGCGAAAAGAGAGGACTCGCCGGAAAGGACATAGGGATTATTCAGGCGGCGGCAATGGGTATAGCGCAGGCGGCGGCTCTTCTTCCCGGATTGTCGCGCAGCGGCACGACGGCGTTCGGCGGCATCGCCGCCGGCGGAGACAGGGAAAAAGCAGTTGCGTTTACGTTCGTAATGAGCGTTCCCGTCATACTCGGAAGCGCCGTTCTCGGAGCGGCAGGCGGACTGGACGGCGGTGCGGGCGCGCTTCCTACGATAGCGGGCGCGGCGACTGCGTGCGTATGCGGCATATTCTCCGCAAAAGCGGCTCGCTCCGTCATCGGCGGCGCGGCGGGCGCGCCGCTTGCGGCGTATCTGTTTGCACTGTCGCTGCTTTCTCTTGCGCTCGGAATCGTCTGAAACGCGCACTCTTTTTCTCCCGCGCTCATATAAAGAGCGGTAGGGAGATTTTTTTATGGCGACGGCGGTTATTTTCGGAGGCAGGTCGTGCGAACACGACGTGAGCGTTGTGACGGGCGTTCAGGCGCTGGGCGAACTGCGGGCGTATAAACCTCTGCCCGTGTACATAGATGCGGACGGCGGCTGGCATACGGGTAAAAATCTTTTCACGGTTTCCGGGGTGCGTTCGGGACGGGGAATGAAGGACGTGTACCTGCGTCCGGGCAGCAATCTGCTGTATGCGGGCAGCCGCGCGATTGCGCGTGTGGACGAAGCGGTGCTGTGCTGTCACGGAGCCGGAGGCGAGGACGGCTCGCTGCAAGGTTATCTCGAACTGTGCGGGGTGACTTATACGTGTTCGGGAGTGCTTGCAAGCGCTCTGTGCCTGGATAAGGCCGAGTTCAAGCGGTTTGCGCTTGCAGGGGGCTTTCCCGTGCTGCCGTTTGCGTCTTACACGCGCGAGGAGTGGAGCGGCGACATATATTCCGTCGCGGATAAGCTGAATGCGATAGGATATCCCCTCATGATAAAACCGGCGCGATTGGGATCGAGCATAGGCATAGGCAGCGCGGCGGATGAAAAAGAGCTCGTAGTGCGGACGCGCACGGCGTTTATGTTCGACGGCAAGATAGTAGCGGAAAAACTGCTGACGGATTTCCGCGAACTGAGCTGCGCCGCGCTCGGCGACGGAACGGACATAATCGTGAGCGGCGTGGAAGAACCGATAGGCTGGAAGCATTTCATGACGTATGAGGATAAGTATGCGGGTAAGCGTGCGGTAAAGCGCAGGCTGCCCGCAGATATCGCGCCCGCACTGACGGAGCGCGTGCGTTCTCTTACTCGGGATGTATTCGTGCGGGCGGGGCTGAACGGCGTGGCCCGCGCGGACTGGCTGCTGGATAATGACGGAAAACTGTATCTCAACGAGGTGAATACCGTACCGGGATCGCTCGCTTCTTATCTGTTTATCGCGGGCGGCATGAGCGTTTCGGAGTTTTACGGCAGACTGCTTTCGTCCGCGCGCACGGCGGCTAAAGAACGCAGCCGCACCGTATACCGCTTTTCACCGCCGTCGTCATCCGTAAAATAATGCGTCGGTAACATATTTTTACGCAATTTTGCCGCTGCCTATTGAAAAATGCGGATAGATGTGTTAAAATAATATCAGCATTTGCAGGGAGGAAACGTATGAATATAGCGATAGTGGAAGACGATAACGCCGCCGCGTCCGTAATAAGCGGTTTCATTGACAGATACGCCGAAGAAAACGGCGGGGAGTTCGTCAGAACGCGGTATCCGAACGCGGACGAATTTCTCGCGGATACGGACAAGCGGTACGCGGTCGTGCTTTTCGATATAAGAATGCCGGGAACGAGCGGCATGGATGCGGCGTTCGAATTCCGCAAACGCGACAAATCCGCGTCCGTACTTTTTATAACGAGCATGACGCAGCTTGCGCAGAAGGGATATGAAGTTGACGCCGTCGGTTATCTCGTGAAACCGGTGACCTATTACGATTTTGCCCTCAAATTCAAAAAGGCGCTCGAAGTATACACGCTGAACGAAAAGCGCAGCGTATCCATAACGATCCCCGGAGGCATGTGCCGCATTTCGATGGACAAGCTCGTTTACGTCGAGATAGCGAATCACAGGCTGCGCTATCACCTCGTGGACGAAATCATAGAGATGAGCGGTTCTCTGTCCAAGGTGGAAGCGGAGCTCGCAGGATACGGTCTGCTCAGGTGCAACAGCTGTTATCTTGTCAACCCCGTATTCATACGCAGTGTGCGCGGCTCCGATCTGTACATAGGCGACGAAGTGCTGCGCATCAGCCGTCCGAAGCGGCAGAAATTCATGGAACGGCTGACCGAATGGTTCGGCGGGGGAGGATACCGCGCATGACCGCTGTTGCGAGTGCGGCGTTTCCCGGTTTCGGGGAGCTGCTCGGCACGTACTGGAACATCATATACGAATTTCTCTTCGAACTCTATGTGTTCTATGCGATGTTCTCCGCGGGGCTGACCCGCAGGAAGCTGTTTGCCGTACGCGTCGCCGTCGGGCTTGCCGCAATGATCGTCGCGGGATTCGGCGCGATAGCGCTGTATCATCTGATCGGCGGCACGATATGGGGGCGCGTGTTCATATATTTTTCCCTGTTCGTGCTGTCCGTCGTGCACTTCCGTCTGTGTTTCGGCGAAAGCATATGGGTGACGTTGTTCTGCTGCGATATGGCGTATGCGGCGCAGAACCTCGTGTATAAACTGTTCCTTACGCTGTGGTGTCTGCTGCTCGGAGCGGGATTCCGTCCGCACGAATGGCAGTATAAGCTGATTTACTATGCGTTTTTCGCAGCGGCGGCAGCGGCGGTGTATTTTATCATAGCGCGGCGCATGCGCAGATATACGGCGCGGCGCAGCCATAACGCGCGCACGATAGTCATATCTCTCGTTATTCTCGCCGTCACCGTCATCCTCTGTTCGGCGGAGGACGTGTTGTTCGGGCAGCTGGCGGTCGGGCAGGAGAATGTGTTCGGTTCTCCCGTCATATACGGTCTGCGTCAGGCGGGCAATCTGTTCTCCGTCGCATGCTGCGTGATAGTGCTCGCATATCTGACCGGAGTGCTCGAAAAGAGCGATCTGAAGAGCGAACTGCAATACGTAAACTACAATATCGCGCAGATGAAACAGCAATACGAAATATCCCGCGATACGATAGAACAGATAAACGTCAAATGCCACGATATGCGCCACAGGGTACGAGCGGTCATAGAAAGCGGCGGACGGGCGGAAGGCATGGAAAAAGAACTCGACGAGGCAATACGCATATACGACGCAAACATACGCACGGGCAACAGGACTCTGGACGTCATCCTGACGGAAAAGAGTCTGCTGTGCGAAAAACGCGGCATAACGCTGTCATGCATGGCGGACGGAGAGCGACTGGCGTTCATGCGCGAGGACGACCTCTACTGCCTTTTCGGCAATATCATAGACAACGCCGCGGAAGCCGTTGCCGCTATCGGGAATGAGGAAAAACGCGTGATAAACCTGACGTGCGGCGCGCGCGGAGAAATGACCGTCATAGAGGAGGAAAATTATTACGAAGGAGAGCTGACGTTCGAGGACGGTCTGCCTCAGACTACGAAGAGCGACAGGATATATCACGGTTACGGCGTGCGCAGCATACGGCTTATCGCGCGCAGGTACGGCGGCGACGCGGTTATACGCGCGGATGGCGGGATATTCCGCATAAGCGTGCTCCTTCCGTCCGCGGGCGGCATGTAAAAGCGCAGATTACGAAAAAAATACGCAGAATAAGGATACCGTATTGACGTTACGGCATCCTTTGTTTTATATTAAACGCGGGGAGAAAGTGCGGATGTGATCATCATGCGCGTGAAACGCAGACGGAGGACAGTTTGAAAAAGCACGGAAAAATATTCAGAATAGTTGCGGCGATAGCCCTCTTGATATCTGCGGCGGTGCTTGTCGCTTTGCCCGCGTGCGACGGAACGGACTTTAACTGTACGTTCGGTCAGACGCAGGGCGGTAACGATAATGACACGCCCGGCGACGTTACAGAACCCGAAGAAGATCTTTCGGACGTTCCGGAAAAGCCCGAGTCGGAGATAAACAAGATAATAGACTTTTCGACGAGCGGCAGTCTTCCCGTAAGCGGCTGGGCGACGGCAAACTGGCAGAACGACCCCGAGCTGTTCGGTTGCAGGTGGAGCTACGACAACGTGTGGGTGGATAACGACGGCAAGTTGCGCCTGGAAATACGCGAACCCGCAGAGGGAGATTACACGGGCGGCGAGTTCCGCACGACGGCGGAATACGGGTACGGATATTATTCCGTCAGCATGAAGCCGATGAAAGCGGACGGCGTCATATCTTCTTTCTTTACCTATACGAACGACCCGCGCTGGGACGAGATAGACATAGAGTTTCTCGGCGACGACACGACGAAAGTGCAGTTCAACTACTATACGGACGGCAAGGGCGGGCACGAGTTCGTCTACCACCTCGGCTACGACGCTTCCGAAGAATTTCACACATACGGCTTCGAATGGCTGAAAGACTGCATAATCTGGTACGTGGACGGCAAGCCCGTACATAAGGCGACGGTTGAGATCCCCGCTTACGAGCAGCAGATAATGATGAACCTCTGGAACATCGCCGAGACCGGTCCGGACGACTGGGCGGGCGTGTATAAGGGTGATCTCGGTACCGCCTATTACGAATGGGTGGGATTCGACGCGGCGTGACCGTCCGAACCTCTATAACGGTAAGAAGTCGCCTTAAAGGCGAAGAATAAAAACATAAAAGGAGAAATGGTAATGAAAAGGACAAGAGCAAAGTATTTCGTTCTGTCTGCGGCTCTTGCCGCGGCGCTCGCGTTCACCGCGTTCGTGCCCGTAGCGTGCAGCTGCT
>CASEMM010000140.1 GCA_949289095.1 uncultured Eubacteriales bacterium
TGCGCTTCCGGCGGACGAACAGGCGGCGAGACTCGCCGCATGCGTTCCCGATTTTTCGCTCGTGGATCTCCGTAAACTGGATGCGGCGATAAGCGCGATGCGTTCCGTGACGCAGGGCGCGGCGGCTTACCGCGAACAGCCGTTCGTGTTCGAAACGGACGGGGAACTGCTCGGAGAGCGCGCAGGACTGATCGTGCAGGGAGTCATCGATCTCATGGCGATACGCGGCGGAGAGTGCGAGATAGTGGATTATAAAACGGGCGGTATAAACGCCGCCCGCAGGGAAAAATATACCCGTCAGCTTGCGATATACTCGCAGGCGGCGGAAAAATTGCTCGGACTGAAAGTCACGCGCGCACGCGCCTATCTTATAGACGAAATGCGGTTCATGGACTGAGCGCGGATTTATCGGTCAGACCCGCTTTCGCAGCCTGCGACGAGCCGTACTATCGCGCCGCGTTCGCGCGCAAGTTCGATTATGCCGCTCGTAACTATTTCTCCGGCTTCGGCTATGCGGTTGCCCGAAGTGTCCGAAACGTCGGTGTGCGCGCGTCTGCCTATGAGGGAAGCGTATCTCGCCGGCAGGGGCGCGTTCATGACGCGCACTCTGCCGTCATCCCGCATGGCGGCGGGAGGGGGGACTCTCTTTCTTCCGCCGGATATGCGCGTACGCGAACCGGGCGAGCGGAACACGACGAGTTCGTCGCTCCTGCAGAGAACGTCGCCGAGAGCGAACGTGCGCTCCGCCGTGCACAGGGCTTTTATTTTCCATCCGTCCTCCGCGATCATGTCCGTGATTCTGCCGAGCGGTTCGCCGTCTTCTCCGAATGCGGGCAGATTGACCGGCGGACGGCACGGCGATGCGCATTCGGGCGACAGTGCGCTTTCGTTCATTATTATCGCGGTATCCGTGCCGCATGCCCGTATTTTGCCGACGTCTATGAACTTGCGTTCGCAGTCGTCGTCGTCCGCAGTGAATACTTCCGCCGCTTTTATGCGTTTCAGATCCGCCGAAACGCGCACTCCGGCTATCACTCCGCATATCTTCGCACCCGAGAGCGAAAGCACCCGGCTGCCGATAAAATCGCTTATTCTCATGAGCATCCTCCCGCAGTCATCATATTCGGCGGCGCGCACGGATATGATAAACGCTTGACTTTTTTTCCGATTACCGTTAAAATATACGCACGGTGGTTGTCCGAATACGATAGGAACGGGGAAAATACCCGTCAAAGGAGATATTATTTATGGTAACGAAGGATATGACGATAGCGCAGGTCATGGAAGAAGTTCCCGACTGCGCTCCGGTATTTATGGAATACGGAATGCACTGTCTCGGCTGCGCCATCGCGCACGGGGAGACGGTGGAACAGGCGGCGGAAGTTCACGGAATAGATCTCGCCGCTCTGCTCGACGCGCTCAACGCTCTTTCCGACAAAGCGTAAAACGATGAAGATAATCGTCGGACTGGGCAATCCCGGCGAAAAATACGCTTACACATACCACAACGTCGGATTTCTCACTCTCGATATAATAGCGAACGCTCTGGGCGTCCGTTTCGAAAAAAACGAGTGCGACAGTCTGACGGGCGCGGCGAATGCCGGCGGCACGCGGGTGCTGCTCGCAAAGCCGCAGACGTTCATGAATCTCAGCGGGAGAGCGGTGAGCCGTCTGCTCGGATGGTACAAAGTTCCGCTCTCCGATCTTCTCGTTATCTATGACGACATAGACATAGAGAAAGGCACGTTCCGCTTCCGCGAGCGCGGGAGCGCCGGAACGCACAACGGCATGCGCGACATCATCGCTTCCGTGGGCAGCGGGGATTTTGCGCGTCTGAGGATAGGCACGGGGAAGGTCCCCGAAAACATACCGCTCGTCTCTTATGTGCTTATGAATATGACTGACCCCGATCGTGCGGCAATAGGCGGCGCGGCTAAAGAGGCGGCGGACAAGGCAATCGAATGGCTGACAAAGACAAACGGACCGCAGAGATAAAGATAGAACCCTGCGGAAGGATTTCGGAAATCCTCGGAGACGCCGTCGGAGGCATGAACGTCTCCGTTTTCGGCTTGGGGCGCACCGCGCGGCGCGCTCTTTTTACGCTGCTGCCCGAAGCCGTGCTGGTCGAGGCGGATTACGTCGCCGCCCGCGAGGCGTTCAAGTTCGTCCGCTCGCTCGATCCGGACGCGGTGTTCCTGCCCGCGGAGAGCGACAGCGTGGGCTTCGCTCTCGAACGCATGGGCGACGGGGAATACGAACGCGCGCAGGCGATCGCGCTCATAGCCGGAGGGACGAAGCACGTCGTGACGTACGTCGAGGCAGCGATGCAGCTTTATCCGAAAAGGCGCGACGTGTCGTCGCGGTCGTTCACGCTGCGTACCGGAGACGCTTGCGACCCCGGATCGCTTTCTGAAAAACTGCTTGATGCGGGTTACCGCAGAGTGACGCAGCTGGACGGCAAGGCACAGTTTGCCGTGCGCGGCGACATAACGGATATTTCGCCCGTGGGCATGGACGAATACGTGCGCGTAGTGTTCGATTTCGACGAGGTGGACAGTATACGTACGGTTGATCCGGAAGAACAGGTTACTACCGGAAGGGCGGACGAGGTTTTCATAGCCCCGTTCGGCAGCTGCTATTACACGGAAGAGGAAGGACGGCGCGCCATGGCAACGGTGCGCCGCGAAGCGGATAAACTGTCCGCAGACGCGGCGGCGCATTTTTCCGCATTGCTCGGAGAGCTGGAACTGCGTACGCAGACCTGCCGCCCCGACGTGCCCTTTCTCAAACCGTATCTCGGCTGCGTGACATTCGCGGAATTCATGGAGGGGTACGTTCCCGTAATAAGCGATGCGCGCCTCTGTGCGGACAGCGCCGCGCTGCTCGTAAAGGAGCACGCGGGAAGACTGGAAGTGCTCATGCGTTCGGGCGACGCTCTCCCCGGCAGCAGGCGGCAGATAGCGGATCCGGAAAGCGCGTTCGCGTTCCCCGGGGGTTCGGTCACGTTTCACACGGGTACGTCCGCCAACCGTTTTTTCTCTGCGGATGCGGTGATAGAGCTGTCGGACGCCGCCGTTCCGAATTATTCCCGCGATTACGATCTTCTCGCCGGGGATCTGAAAAACTGGATCTCGCGCGGCTACGACGTCGATTTGTTTGCCGGCAATCCGGATACGTCCGCAAAACTGCGGGAATACCTTTCGGCGAAGGGCATCCGTACCGACGGCAGCGCAGGCGTGCACATCACTGACGGAGTGCTGGCGGACAGCTTTGTTCTCGACGAATGCCGCCGCGTTTTCGTGGGTACGGCTTCGCTCGTGCCGAAATACAGCGCCCGGCCCGCGCGTAAACGCCGTGACGTCATGCCTTTGCCCGGCGTCGGCGAATACGTCGTGCACAGCACGCACGGCGTGGGCAAGTGCCTTGCCATAGAGCGGCTGGATTTCAGCGGCGCGGCGCACGATTACGTCATAATAGGCTATGCCGAGGGCGACAGGCTGTATCTTCCCGTAGAAAATCTCGACAGTCTGTCGCGCTATTCGTATGCGGGCGCCGAGCCGAGACTCAACCGTCTGGGCGGAGGACAGTTCTCGCGGCTGAAGGAAAAGGTAAAGAAATCCATAAAGGAGATGAGTCTCGACCTTGTGCGTCTTTACGGCAGGAGAGCGGCGGGGAAAGGGCACGTCTATGCTCCCGAACCGGCGCTTATGGACGAATTCATCTCCGCGTTTCCTCACATAGACACGGAAGATCAGGCGGCGGCTACGGAGGACATACTCGGCGATCTCGAAAAGGGCAGGATAATGGACAGGCTGCTGTGCGGCGACGTCGGTTTCGGAAAGACCGAAGTCGCGCTGCGGGCGGCATACCGCGTCATAGCCGAGGGCAAACAGGTCGCGTTCCTCTGTCCGACAACACTCCTCGCTTTGCAGCACTATAAGACTGCGGTGCGCCGTATGGAGAATTTCGGCGTGCGCGTCGCCATGCTGTCGCGTCTGAGCGGAGATGCCGGTGCCAGGGAAACTCTGGAAAAACTCGAACGCGGAGAAGTGGATATCGTCTGCGGCACGCACAAGCTGCTCGGCAAGGGCGTGAAGTTCAGGGATCTCGGATTGCTGATTCTCGACGAGGAGCAGCGGTTCGGCGTCGGACAGAAAGAGCATCTGAAAGAGATGCGGGCGTCGGTGAACGTGCTGACGCTGTCCGCAACGCCTATCCCGCGTACGCTGCACATGAGCCTCACCGGAATACGCGACATATCCATGCTTTCCACTCCGCCTTACGAGAGGCTGCCCGTGCAGACGTTTGTCGCGGAGTACAGCGACGGGCTGCTTGCGGACGCTCTCATGCGCGAGTATTCCCGCGGCGGTCAGTCATTCGTCGTGTTTAACCGCGTAGGCGGTATAGACGCGTTTGCGGAACGCGTCTCGAAAACGGTGCCCGACCTGAAACTTGGCGTGGTGCACGGTCAGATGAGCGCGGAGACGGCGGAGCGCGTGATAAGCGATTTCGCCGACGGAAAGACGGACGTGCTCATCGCCACGACGATAATAGAAAACGGTATAGACATA
>CASEMM010000141.1 GCA_949289095.1 uncultured Eubacteriales bacterium
TGATAGAACGCGGCATAATAGAGATCGCGCCGCTTGCGTATATGCGCGGAAGAACTTTATCACGTGCGTTCATAATACTCGACGAAGCGCAGAATACCACCGAAGAACAGATGAAGATGTTTCTTACGCGTATGGGCGAGGGCAGTAAGGTAGTCGTTACGGGGGATATCACGCAGATAGATCTTCCGCAGGGGGGAAGGAGCGGACTCAGACAGGCGGCGGCGCTTCTTGCGGGAATAGACGATATCGCAGTTTGCCGTCTGACGGATAAAGACGTCGTGAGGCACGAACTCGTGCAGAAGATAATACGCGCTTACGAAAGAGGTAAGAATGAAACAGACGTATAAAACGCGAAAATACACCGGCAGGCAGCTGCTTTTCGCCGCGCTCGATACCGTTATATGCGCGGCGGTGGCAGTGTTCGTTTCTATGATCAAATTCTATCTGACGGGAGACGCGATAACGGTCAATTTCGCATTGTGCGTCGTATATGCGCTCGTGCTTGCCGCCGCGTTCTACGGCGGGCTGCTCATGTTCGTCATGATATCGCGGTCGTTCATCATAAAGAACAACAGATATTACCGCGCTTTTCTCGTGGCAATGACGTTTTCGTTCGTGGCGCATGTTTTTCTCAGCCTGATAAGCCCGCTTCTGATCGCTCCCGGACTTACAGCCGTCATTATCGTCAGGCTGTCGCGCAAGAAACAGGACGCATTCGTATTCAATCTTGCGGAAACGTGCATGACGTTCTGCGTGCTTATATACGAGTCGTCGGTGACGGACGGAACTATGTTTATGGCTGTGGGAAATGCGTCCGCTCCTTTTCTTTATCAATGGCTGCTTACCATCATATCCGTGATCGGAGTGTGCGTCGGTGCGTTTATACCGATGGCGATGCGCGATAAAACGGGCAGACTGCACAGCATACTGATCGGCATGGAAACAACTGCCGCGTCCGTTGTTCTGTATATTCTCATGTCGCTGTCCTATTCGGATATAGTTCTCGTGCTTTCTTATTTCTGGCTTGTCGTGATATCCGGAATCGCTCCCGTGATAATAGCGCAGTTTACCGTGCCCGTTCTCGAAAAATCGTTCGGACTGGTAACGGATGACAGACTGATAGAACTGACGGACACGCGCCGTCCGTTGCTGCGCAGACTTGCGTCCGAAGCGCCGGGAACGTACAATCACAGTCTTGCCGTGGCGAACTTTGCGGAGATGTGCGCGAATGCGATAGGCGAAGATCCGTATCTCGCGCGTGCGGCGGCGTATTATCACGATGTGGGAAAGCTGTCCAATCCGTTCTATTTTGCGGAGAACCAGGCGGGGTACAATCCTCATGACGACATATTGCCGGAGGTCAGTGCGGAAATAGTACGCAAACATACGACGGAGGGTTATAAGCTATGCCGCGAATACGGCGTGCCCGAAGAAGTCGCGTGCGTGACGGTGCAGCATCACGGTACGCTGCCGATGGCAGTGTTTTACGAGCGGGCGAAACGGCTGACGGACGGCGACGTCGACATACGCGATTACAGTTATCACGGAACGTGTCCGACGAATAAGATCGCCGCCGTTATAATGATATGCGACAGCAGCGAAGCGGCTATCCGTGCGATGGATCATCCGGACGGCGAACGCGTGGACAGACTGCTCAGGGGTATCATAGCGGACAGAATCGCCCGCGGACAGTTCGATAACTGTTCCATATCGCTCAAGGATCTCGACGTCATACGTCAGACGATAATCGGAGCGTACGGCGGTCTGTTCCATACCCGTATCAAATATCCCGGGGGTGAAAGATAGTGATAAAACTTTTAGGCGATATAACCGAAGAAATGAAAGCTGCGGCGGACGAAGCGTTCCGTTTGCTTTCCCTTGAAGGCGAATGCGAAGTGGAGGTACAATCTCTCGGTAAGCCGGATATGCGCGAGCTCAATGCGCGCACGCGCGGAAAGGACGCCGCAACCGACGTGCTCAGTTTTCCTGCGCTCGATGAGATAGGACCGTTCACGTATGAAAATTATCCGTTCGAATACGACGATTACGAGGGTTGCGTAACGCTCGGCTCGATTGCGATATGCACGGAGATCGCCGAAGAACAGGCGGAGGAATACGGTCATTCCGTCGTGCGCGAAAAGACATATCTGTTCGTGCACGGGTTGCTGCATCTTCTCGGTTACGACCACGAAGACGAAGACGACAGACGTTCCATGCGCGAAGCGGAAGAGAAAATACTGTCTGCGATAGGAATAAACAGATGAAATCGGGATTTATTGCGATAATAGGCAGGCCGAATGCGGGTAAGAGCAGTCTTACCAACTGTCTGACCGGCGAGAAAATATCCATAGTGACGCCGAAACCGCAGACGACGAGAGATGCGGTGCGCGCGATACTGACGACGGACAGGTATCAGATGATTTTCGTGGATACGCCGGGACTGCTGAAACCGCGCACGGAACTCGGCAGATATATGAGCCGCGAAACGGACGTATCGTCCCGCGACGCGGATGCGCTGGTGATCGTCATAGACGGCAGCCGCCCGTTCGGCAAAAAGGATTATGAGCTGATAGAGAGCAGACTGAAAAGCGCCGTGCCCGTATATGTCGCGGTGAATAAGACGGATATCGCGGGGTATGAGAAAATATATCCCATACTTGCGGAACTTGCTCCGCTCACGAAAGAGGCCGACGGCAGAAGAGCGATCAGGGAAATAGTACCCGTATCCTGCGTGACGGGCGAAAACGTGGATGTCCTGCGCGAATGCCTTGCCGGAGAACTGAAAGACGAGGTCATGTATTATCCCGAGGGCGACGTGACGGACAGGCCCGTAAGATACGTCGCGGGGGAGATAATACGCGAAAAGGCGCTGCTGCTCCTGCAGGACGAAGTTCCGCACGGCGTCGGGATTATCGTCGGCGCATACGAGGACAAAAAGGACTCCGTATACATAGAGGCGGACATCGTGTGCGAGCGCGAGA
The DNA here is from genome assembly GCA_949289095.1 of uncultured Eubacteriales bacterium. Taxonomy (GTDB): domain Bacteria; phylum Bacillota; class Clostridia; order Christensenellales; family Pumilibacteraceae; genus Protoclostridium. Next base: position 2,982 of record CASEMM010000141.1, read on the forward strand.
GCCACAAGCGCATAATAATAGGCGACGGCGGTTCGATGATAAAACGCATAGGACGCGCCGCGCGCATCGGTATTGCGGAAATGACGGGTAAGAGCGTATACCTTAAACTTTTCGTGAAGGTGCGGGAGGACTGGCGCAATAAGCGCAATTACATGCGCGACCTCGGATACGGGGAATGAAATGGAAGAGATAAAGACGGAAGGGATCGTCGTCGGCGGCGAAGACTGCGGAGAGGCGGACAGGCTTGTCCGCATACTCACGCCTTCGTTCGGAGTCATAACCGCGCGCATGCGCGGCGTTAAAAAAGAAAAGGCAAAGCTGAAATTTGCGGCTATGCCCTTTTCGTTCTGCGAATACGTTCTCATGAAACGGGGCATGTATTATTCCGTAAAGACGGCGGCACAGACGGAATCGCTGTTCGGCGTCGCATCCTCTCCGGATAAATCTCTTATGGGATCGGTCGTGCTCGAAACAGCGTCAGTGACTGCGGGCGGCAGCGACAGCGCGGATATTTTTTTCGATCTGCTGACTACGCTTGAAAGACTGATATATTCCGACGTCGCTCCGCGTTCGATAGGACTCAATTTCGTTTACCGTGCGCTCGTGCGCGGCGGGCACATCGCTCCGACTGAGCGCGAAGCGGCATACAACGTTCCCGTCAAAGAACAAACTTCGCTGGACGACGCAGCCGCGACGCGCATGCTGCGGGCTTATCTCGCGCTTCTCGAAAAGAAGTATTATGCAAAAATCAGGAGCGCGGAACTGATTAAGTGACCGCAAACCCGTTGCCGACCGTTTTAATGCGGATGTTCCGCGGCAGCCTCCGCCCGTGCGTGATCGCCGAGGCGTTTTTCGTGACGGTTTCGTGAAATATTTGGCATGAAACGATTAGATTGTTCAAAATCCGGATAAACGTCTTGATTTATGGCTTAATTGTGTGCTATAATTGTATCGGTTGCGAAAAGGAACTAATTTATATGATAAAGGAGAAAGACGTGAAAAAATTCGTTTACAGATTTGACGAAGGCAACGGAAAGATGCGCGAGCTGCTGGGCGGCAAAGGCGCAAACCTTGCCGAAATGACCAATCTCGGTCTGCCGGTGCCTCCGGGTTTTACGGTCACGACGGAAGCGTGCACGCAGTATTACGAGGACGGCAGGAACATCAACGAGGATATACGCAGACAGATTTTCGATGCTCTCGCGGATCTCGAAGCAAAGATGGGTAAAAAGCTGGGCGACGAAAAAGATCCTCTTCTCGTTTCCGTACGCAGCGGTTCGAGAGCTTCGATGCCCGGTATGATGGATACCATACTCAATCTCGGTCTTAACGACAAATCGGTTGAGGGACTGGCGGAAAAGACTCGCAATCCCCGTTTCGCATACGACTCTTACCGGCGTTTCATACATATGTTCTCCTACGTCGTCATGGAACAGGACAAGACGGTGTAAGAGCGCATTCTCGATACCATCAAAAAAGAAAAAGGTTACTCGTCCGATCCCGAACTTACGGCGGAAGATCTCAAAGAGATAGTTGCGCTGTTCAAGGATAACTATCGCAAAAATCAGGGAACGGAGTTTCCTCAGGACCCCAAGGTTCAGCTCATC
>CASEMM010000142.1 GCA_949289095.1 uncultured Eubacteriales bacterium
TTCCGCGATATAATTTATCGCTTTAAGATACTTTTTCCTGTATCTCCAAAGAGTGGTCATATCCATGTGAAAATCCTGCGCCGTTTCACCCGTCTTCCGCTTCCCGTCCGTTACTGCGTTTCCCCGTATCGCGCACCGCGCGGCAAAACCGCGTTTCCGCCCGGACAATAAATATCCGTTCACCCCGCGTGAACAAAGCGTATCGGGCCGACCGAACGGGAATTTTTCCGCGTTCCGGGCGCAAACGGCGCACAAACAAAGAGAGTACCGCAAAAACGGCACCCTCCCGATCCTCTTTATGTATAATTATACCAATATTTTATTCAGCAGATTTTCGAAATTGTCTTTCGTCAATTCCGTTATCCCGTCGAAACCGCTTGCTTCCATGAAATATTCATAGCCGCCTGCCGCAAATCTGGCGTAGGCAGTAACATGTCGTGAATCGAAAATATCATATGCTACCGTATAGCCGTTTACGGCTGCAATACGAGTAAGGTTATCGTAATTATCGCAGGTGATAAACTCATAATGCTCGTACAGCCTTATTCTATACGTAACATAAAACGCATCCGTCGTTTCGCCGTTCGCCACGGAAAGCAGATTGTTCGTCAATACGTATGACAGCACGAACGTTTCGTCGGTTTTAAGCATCTCTTTCGTGACGGATTCCGTCTGCACCACGCCTGACATATCGAACAGACAAATATCCGGTAAGGCTTTCACTTCATCGACTGTAATCCTTTGGCTTATGACATCGTTATAACCGTACAGCGCGGGCGACTCGGGCGCCGACATATTGGCGACAAGAACGGGAATGATTATCGCCGCTATCATGAGCAGCGGGACAGCGATAAGCGCTCCGCGCCTGACGGCAGCGGCTGCTCCGGCGCCGACGCGCACATGCGGACGCCGCGCGGAAACCCCGGACGGCTGCGCCTTCTCCGGTTTTACGGGTGAAGTCAGACCGATGCCGTTTTCCGCAGCCCATTCGTCGAAAGATTTTTCCGGCTTTTCGAATACTGCCCGTATTTTCTTTTTCAGATCCTTGTCCCTATACATAATAAAACAGCTCTTTTCAGGTTATGTCTATTATATATGCGTCTTCTACGACTGTGTACGCGCTGAGACGTATATACCCAAGTCCGGCGGACGTAAATCCCGTATGCACGTGCAGATAACTGTCCTCGCGGATCAACCTGTTCTCGGAATCGTAGTATCTGATGATCCTATATCCGTATGCAGTCACCGTATGCCGCCCGACGACCTTTATATTCGCAATCTCATCGTATCCGTCGTGTTCTTCCAGTCTGCCGAACGAAACTATCGCAAAACCGTTTATAAACAGCGTCAGCAGCTTTCCGGATTCCAACGCGTCCATACACGCGGACATGTTCAGCGACGAACCGTACGCCTTGGTTACGGACGCCGTCCTGTTCTTGGACGACACATACGATTTCATTCCGTTCACATATCCTTCCACCGACGTGCCGCCCGCTTCCGTTCCCATCCGGGTATAAAGTTCGCGGTGCATGGCATCCACAGCGTCATCCTGCGCGCCGTATACGTATTTGCCCATGAACATCATTCCCGTATGATTGGGGATCAGCTCCTCATACAGCCTGTCGAAATGACCTATTACCGCGCCGCCTGCGGTAATCGCGCAGGAATTATTCAGTCCGCTGGCAAAATATGCGGGCACCCTGTAAGGATTTTCGTAATAGCCGGATTCTTCGCGGTATGTATAGTCTATGCGCTCCGTTACCGTCTCGTGTATTTCTCCGCCCATCGGCATGATGTCCGTTGCATACACGCGTTTCTCGCTTGCGGCTGCATTCGCCGGCATTGCCGCGAAATACGCGGACGCATTCGCACAGACAAAACCGACGATAAGACAAATGCTCAGCAGCACGCTTACGGTTTTCTTCATCGTTCGTACCTCTCTTTTGATTTATTTATCTATATAGGTATCGTAAATCAAAAAAAAGGCTCATTGATCAATCGATTTTCCTCAGAAATTCCAGTCTGCTTCTGACGGCGGATATTTCACGTTTTACGGTACTCACGGAAATCCCGGCGGCTTTCGCCGTTTTGCGTATATTCAGACCGTAAACGAAATGCAGCAATACTATTTCGCGCTGACGCGAAGTACAGTTTTCGAGAATACCGCGGAAAGCGATCCCGAAAGTCATCCCTTCGTCTTTCGATTCGTAACGGAAATCCGAAAAATCCGTCAGCATTTCCCGCTGCAAGCGCTGCTTTTGTCTGATAACCGCAAATTTTACGGCTTTATACATCCATGCGTCGGGGAAATTTATATAATCGTAATGACCTGCGTTTTCGAATATAGTTATCATGACCGAGGATGCGACTTCTTCCGCCCTTCCCCGGTCATGCAGTTCGCAATTGGCAGTCAACACCAATTTTTCGTAATAATTGACGTATATGGGCTCCATTCCCCGACTGTCCCCGTTCTTTATACGGTTAAGGCAATCGTTGAATTCTTTCGGCGTCATCGAATAAACCACATCCTTGTATTTATTTTCCCCCGCCGTTCCGCACGGATAAGGCCTGCTCCTGCATGCCGCCGTCACGCAAGCGGTACGTCATCCGCGCGTCGTTTCGCCCGGCACCCCGTGTTTCTCTTTTCGACCTTAATAGCGTTTATTCCCCCTCCCGTATCGTCATTATATCACATAGTTCCGCGATTGTCAATAACAGTGCATTTTCCGACCTCCCGCACGGCGCGCGCGTCAAAGCCGCCGTCGGCTGCCCGGCGCGGCTGTAAGCGAAAGCGTCACTTCAATATCAGGCGGTTGAGATATCCCGTGCCTATGAGCGCCGCGAGATAGGAAAAATTGATGAGCGAAAACAGCCCGAGATAACGCAGCGTGCTTGCGGGACGGCGGCGGCGGTATTCGCCGAGCGTGATAAGGCTGGCGAGCGACGCGACGGGCGTGCCCAGCCCTCCGATATTGACCGCGACGAGAAGATCGCGGTAATTATCCGTAAAACGGGAGAGCAGCACCGCGCTCGGCACGTTGCTTATCACCTGGCAGGAAGCCGTGCCTACGAGCAGCGGCGACGCACCCACCACCGCTCCGAGAGCCGCGCGCACGGCGGGAATACGGGAGAGATTGCCGGAGAACACGAAAAACGCGCAGAACGTCAGCAGAAGTCCGTAATCGACGCGCAGAAAACAGCGCGGTTCGAGCACGGCGAGCGCGACCGTCACGACTGCAAGCGCTATCCAGAACGGGAACACGCCGAATACGATCATGACTGAGAGCGCGAACAGAACGAAATACGCCGTCATACGCCACACGGGCGGCGCGGGAACGGCGGGCGTACAGAGAGATACGCGTTCGGGACGCACGAACATGCACGTCGCGGCTATCATGACGAACGCGACTGCGAACGGCAGCGCCATTATCGCAAAAAACTCGCCCGCAGGTATGGAATAATAGGAATACAGATAGAGATTCTGCGGATTGCCGAACGGCGTGAGCATTCCGCCGAGATTGGCGGCGACGTTCTGCATGACGAATATGAACGCCGTGTGTTTCTCTCTGCCGCACGAACGGAGCACGAACCAGCCGAGCGGGAGAAAAGTGACGAGCGCCATGTCGTTCGCCATTATCATCGAGCCGAAATACGTCACGAACACGAGCGCAAACGCGACGCGGCGCATATTGCCGAACGCCGTGACTATTTTCCCCGCCAGCCACACAAAAAAACGCCGCTCTTTGAGCGCGGAAACCACCGCGAGCGTACAGAACAGGCAGGACAGCGTGTCCGCGTCGAAATAACCGCCGTATTCCGCGTCCGGCGGCACGAAAAACATCGTGACCGCCGCCGCAATCGCGGCAATGACAAGAACGATGTGACTTTTGATTTCCGCGAGTATTACGAGCGCAACTCTTGCGCCGCGGGAAAGGCGTTTTCCGCTTCTGTTCCCGCCGCCGCACGTTTGCGCGCTTACTGCGTTTCCGCTCCCGCCGTCCGTCTGCGCGTTTTCTTCATCGGGGGCTTCGGCAGGCGCGTGTTCGCTCTCCGCGTCGGAGCCGTTCACGTTGAGTTTTTTATCTTCCGAATCCATTCCGCAGATATTTATATACCTTTTTCGCGCAAAAAGCAACTAAAAACGGCGTGCATAAGACACATGGCGAAAAATATCCGCGTGCGGAAAAATCGCCGCGCGCCACTGCCGCCGATAACGGCGACCGCGACGAAATCAGAGCAGCGCGAGCACGTCGTCCGCGTTGGTATCCGGCTTCACCTTGGGCATGACGGCGGTTATTACGCCGTCGCCGCCGATGACGAACGTCGTGCGCACCACGCCGAAACTCGTTTTTCCGTACAGCTTTTTCTCCTGCCACACGCCGTATGCTTTGATTGCGTCCAGATTTTCATCCGAAAGCAATATAAACGGCAGCGAATACCTGTCGGCGAACTTCGCATGGGACGCGGGACCGTCCTTGCTCACGCCGATGACGACCGCGTTCTTTGCCGCGAATTCGTCGTTCTTCGCCGCGAACGCGCACGCCTGCCGGGTACAGCCGGGCGTATTGTCCTTGGGGTAAAAATACAGTACGACCGTTCTGCCCGCGAAATCCGCGAGCGATACGGGTTTTCCGTCCTTGTCCGGCAGCGTAAACGCCGGCGCTTTCATTCCCTTTTCAAGCATATTATACTTCTCCGTTTTCGGTTTTGTCATGAGTAATCGTCCGACAGCCGCTTCCCGCCGCAGACCGAACGTTCGAGCCGCAAAAGATACGCTTTTCTGTCCGTTCCGCCCGCATAACCGGTCAGACTGCCGTCCGCGCCGGTCACCCGATGACAGGGCACGATTATGCTTATGCGGTTATGCCCGACGGCTCCGCCTACCGCGCGCGCCGACGCGGGCTTCCCGGTACGCGCAGACAACGCGGACGCAAGCGCGCCGTAAGCGACGGTCGCACCGTACGGCACGCGCAGCAGCAGTCCGCGCACCGCATTACGGAATTCCGTAAGTTCGGGAGCGAGCGGCGGAACGAAATCCGGCACGCCGCCGCCGAAATACATATCCAGCCACTCCGAAACGAGCGCGAATACGGGCAGCGGACGCTCTTCGCCGCGCTCACGCGCGTCCGCTCCGCCGTCGTACTTCTGCCCGTCGAACCATAATCCCGCCAGCAGTTCCCCGCCGGACGCCATGGTCATCCTGCCTATCGGCGACTCATACGACGAATAATAAATCACGTTCCCGTTCATGCGTTCATTATATCACCTCTCCGCGCCGTTATCAAGCGTTTGCCGCGCATACGAAAAGCGGAGCGCGGGATAACCCGCGCTCCGCGGCGATGGGACGAAACGATTCGTCCGTTTGTGATGGATCATGACCACCGCGCGTTACCGAAGTTGGGAACGTACGATATTTCCGCGCTCTGCGCCGAAAGCGAAATGTAGTTGAGATTGGAACCTATGAGAAGCGAAGCCGTGTTAGCCAGCACTTCCGGCGGACGAGTCGACGGCACTTCGGGGGTGATGAGTTTTATGACATTCTCGCCCTCTTTCAGATTTATCGTGACGTCCACAGTCGTCCAGTCGAACCACTGCTCTTTCTTGCCCTCGAAGCCGAAAGTCTTGCCGACGGTCACGTCCGTACCGTTCACGTTCAGAGTATACACGTCGTCGAAATTCGCGTCGTAATGCGTATAAGTGCCTTCGGTGGTGGTGTTCATTGCCGCAAGACATATCGTGAGCGTCACGTTCTCTTCCGCTTCGGAAGCGTATACCGTAAACGTCACATAATTGCCCGGCACCGCCATTCCGCCTATGCAGTCCTTGTCCGGGCGCATGAATCCCGGCATTCCGTTTGAGTTAGTCCCCTCTATCGCGGTTGCGTATTCCGCCTCATAGCGATCTCCGCTTTTGAGGATCGCCTTGTTCTCCGCCGTCGCGGGCGATACGGTTATTTTCAGCCCCGTGCTCTTCGACACTCCGTTTTCGGAATATGCAATACTGACGGCATTATCGTCCTCACGCAGTGCCTGCGAAACGTAAGTACCGTGCCCCGGCTTGAACGTATAATTATCGACAACCGCCGTTTCTCCGCCGACGTATGTCGCCGTCACGACCATGCCCGTCGGGTCGAACCACTCGCCCGCGGTATACGCCGTCTTATCCGGAGGCGTCGTCACGGCAATGGATTCGAGCTCGAGATCGGACGTCACCGCCGACACCGTTATACCGACTTCGGCTGTTCTCGTAATGCCGTCCTCGGAATACGTCACGGTGACTTTTTCGTCCGTCGTTTTAAGCGCGCCGTCGGGAGCGATGGTGTAATCAGTCACCTCTTTGCTCGATCCGTCCGAATACGTCGCGGTCACGACCATACCCGTCTTGTCAAAGGTTTTGCCCTCTGCATACTCCGTCTTGAACGTTCCCGATACGGATATACCCGTCAATACCGTTTTCTGCGTTTCCATTTCGTTGTCGTATTTGGGTTTATATGTCATTTTCGCGGACGTTGTCGTGATCTCGATATAGTCGAAAGT
>CASEMM010000143.1 GCA_949289095.1 uncultured Eubacteriales bacterium
TTCGACATAGACTGCAACGATTTTCTCATTCCCACGGAAGTCGGACTGCGCAAGGCAAACCATCGCAGAATGTTTGCGGGCGGCAGCGGCAGCGTCGTGCCGTATCCCATACGCGGAGAGGCGTACGCGCTGCGCGGAAAGAAATACGAGCTGCGCCGCGCGGCAGGCATAGGCGAAGAAGAATTCGTCGCGCTGCTTGCGGACGGCGGCTACGGCATGGCGAAGCTGGAGCGCACGGTGAAAGAACTGCTCGCGCTCGGCGCGGACATGCGTATAATCGCGGTGTGCGGCAAGAACGATGAGGGAGCGGCGCGTCTGCGCGCGCTCAAAACGGAGTCGCCGACGCGGCTGGACGTATACGGTTATGCGGACAACATGCTCGAACTCGTATGCATGTCCGACGTATTCGTGGGCAAGAGCGGCGCAAATTCCATGGCGGAGCCGACGTTCTTCGGGCTGCCCGTCATAATAACCAAGTGCATTACTCCGATAGAGAGCGGAATAAAGAAGTATTATACGCGAACAGTCGGAAACGCGCTGTATATTCCCGATCCGAAAAAGGCGGCGCTCAAACTTGTCGAGTTCTCGCGCGACAGGGGGAGCATCGAACCGTATATGTACAGAGCTCGGTGGTGCGCGGGCGAGTACGGCGCGGAAGCTACGGCGGATCTCATTTACAGGCGCGTGCTCGAAATAACGGACGCGCACGACGACGAGTATAAGGTGATAAGTTACGACTGACGCGCCGCAGGCACGCGGAATCCGAAGCCGCAAAAACTCCGAAAGCGCGCAGGACCGCAAAAAATACGTTAAAATCGCTTGACAAACGCTCGGGATAGGAGTATTATTTGGTAGTGTACGGGTGAGTGCACGAAATTTACGGATAAGAATACACGAAAATTACGGATAAGAATAAAGGACAATGACGTCCCGGATGCCGAAAGGCGTTCAGGGGCGTTTTATGTTATCCGAAGAGAGGGAGTAAACAGCAATGGACGAGATCGATCAGATGACCCGTACGGTGGCGGAAGAACGCAGAGAGGGCAACGTGCGCATACCGAGCGGCTGCGCTATCTGCGGATACTTTTCGCGGAGCGGCAGAGCGCTCCCCGCAACGGCTGCGGTGGACGCCATGTCGTATATGCACGACCGCTCCAACGGACTGGGAGGCGGATTCGCGGGATACGGAATATATCCGGATTTTCCGGATCATTACGCGTTCCACGTCTTTTACGACAACGATCGCGCGAGGGAAGAGACGGAGGCGTTCCTCAAAGTGCGCTTCGACATATCCAACATGGAGCGCATACCCACGCGCAAAGTGTACGGCATTAAGGGCGCGCCCCTTATATGGCGGTATTTCGGCGTGCTTCAGCCCGAGATCATGGCGCACACCGAGCTGGACGAAGAGGAGTACGTCTGCCGTTCGGTGATACACATCAACACCAAGATAAAGGGCGCATATGTGTTTTCGTCGGGCAAGAACATGGGCGTATTCAAGGGCGTGGGATATCCGGAAGATGTCGGAGAGTATTACTGTCTCGGCGATTACAAGGGTTACTGCTGGACGGCGCACGGGCGCTATCCGACGAACACGCCCGGATGGTGGGGCGGCGCGCACCCGTTCAACATTCTCGACTACACAGTCGTGCACAACGGGGAGATAAGCTCGTACGACGCCAACAGGCGGTTCATGGAGATGTACGGCTACAAGTGCACGCTGCTCACCGATACCGAAGTCATAACCTATATAATAGACTATCTGCACCGTAAGCGCAAACTCACTCTGCCCGACGTGGCGAAGGTGATCGCGCCGCCGTTCTGGTCGCAGATCGAGCGCACGGAGAGCAAGGAGCGCGAAAAGCTGACGACGCTGCGCAACATGTACGCGCCTCTGCTCATAACGGGACCGTTTTCCATTATCCTCGGATATTCCGGAGGAATGATGGCGCTCAACGACAGGCTCAAGCTGCGCAGCATGGTCGCGGC
>CASEMM010000144.1 GCA_949289095.1 uncultured Eubacteriales bacterium
AATTCTATACGAAGAGCATACTCAATCTTGCAAATGCGGGTAAATTCTCTTCCGACCGCGCAATATTGCAGTACGCAAAAGAAATCTGGCACGTTAAGTAAAAACGCTTGATTTTCCCGCCGATATATGGTATTTTAATTAGGCTCCGCTTTTAAGGCGGGGCACTACGGAGAGGTATCGAAGTGGTCATAACGGGGCTGACTCGAAATCAGTTTGCTCGCAAGGGCACGCAGGTTCGAATCCTGTCCTCTCCGCCATGGAAAAAGGACGCCGCAAGGCGTTCTTTTTCCATGGCGGAGAGGACAGGTAAAGCACCATTTTTGCGAAGCAAAAATCGGTTCGTCTTACGAGCCTTGTGAGGTTCGGAGTGGCGGAGCGTCACCGAAGCAAGCTGCGAGTAACCCGCCGCGGACAGTCGCGGCGGTATCCTGTCTTAATCTAATTAAAGAACGCCGCAAGGCGTTCTTTTTCCATGGCGGAGAGGACAGGTAAAGAGCCGTTTTTGCTTTTAGCAAAAACCGGTTCGCCTTACGAGCCTTGTGCAGTTTCGGAGCAAGCTTGTTTTTTCGTGTATTAACATTGCGTTAAAATCCGGTTGTTTGGAGTATTTCTTATATTAACGGTTAATGACCAAAATTATTCCATAGTATTGTATGTGTTTGTGCTTATATTCGGTATATTTGCCGCATTTTTCTTGTAATAATGATTTCTTCGTGGTTTCTGTCATGCATTGTGTATTTATTCGAAAATCACGAGATCATTGTATATGCGGGATTCTATCGACATTACATCAAGGTCGACGGAGAATTATTCGACGCACATGATACCCTGTATTATTGGACGCCCATTCAATTGTCATGTACTCTTGATGACGGCACAAAAATTGCAGCGACTATAAGTTTAATGAGCAGGATTGCTCTGAAAATTAACGACAGACTTTGCGCAAAATCCCCATGATGCGTTTATGAGGGGACATATATCATCAATCAAAAAGCGGCTGCGGCGATCCGCGGTCACTTTTTTCTCGTCCGAACGGGCTTGCGATTTCACTGTATCGCTTATTCTGCGGCATTGCCGCCGGCAGCCTGAGCGGAAGTTCTCTCTTTTGCATCGAGCACGATTTCCGCTATGCGGCGGGTAACGGCGGTTATGTCCTTGCACCATTTGACGCGTATTTCCGTGCCGTCGGCAGACGCTTTGTATTCGCCGAACGAGTAGCCGCTGTTCGCTGCCGATACATTGCATTTGCTGCACGCATATCCCGTGCCGAAACATTCGCCGCCGTTATCCGTTATGCTGTCCGGGGCGATCCGCAGCATGCCTCCGCGAGTCGCAAACGCGAGCTTTTCTCCGTCGTAAGTTATCAGCGCATACGGAAGTCGGGCATATGATACGGAGAGGTAAGTTCCGAGCGCCGCAAACGCCGCAGCAAAAACCGCGGGTGCGGCAAGCACGACGGGATACTCTGTAAGTACTCCGCAGAGTGTCGCTGCAACAGCGAGAGCGGCGGCAATTATATATGATATGACTGCAAAACGCATAAGCGCTCCGGATTTAACGGCTATTATTTCCGCATCCACGATGCACCTCCTTTGTCTTATGTTATCGATTATACGTCATACTGAGGCGGACGTCAAGAATAATGCGACGTTTGCCGGAAGCCGTTTGACTTTATGCGCAGGAAAGTGATATAATAAACGCATTATGGAACAAAGGAAAAATGCGCCGGAAATTCACAAAGCAACGGTAAATGACTTTGAAATCATAGCGCATTTGGGCGTTGCGACTTTTACGGAAACTTTCGGCAGCTGCAATTCGGACAGCGATATGCGCGTGTATCTTGACGATGCGTTTTCCGCCGATCGCACGAAAAGCGAACTGCTGACGGACGGAAGCGCATTTTATATCGCATATGCGGACGGCAGACCCGCCGCGTATATGAAGACGAATACGGGCGGAGCGCAGACGGAGCGCGACAGGGAAGGCTGGCTGGAAATACAGCGGCTGTATGTGCTTGCCGCATTCAAACGCAGACATATCGGCAGCGCGCTCATGCGCACTGCGTTTTCCGAAGCGCAAAAGATCCGCGCGAAAGGTGTATGGCTGGGTGTATGGGAACACAATTACGCCGCGCAGGAGTTTTATAAAAGTTTCGGGTTTGTATTTGTCGGCTCGCACGATTTCGTCCTTGGTACGGACAGGCAGACCGATCTCATAATGGAATGCCCGTTCGGCAAAGACTGAACAAGGCGGCACGCTTGCTCTGCGTGCCGTTTTTGCATATTTAGTACCGCCGCCGCATGAGGGTACGGCAGCGTGCATGCGACTGCGCAATGCGTGCGGTACAGCCGCGGCAGCTCGGCGGCGAGAGCCATCGGAGCATCCGACATATCCGCCGCTTGAAAATTTTTTGAAAATTTTATACAAAACCCTTGACAAAAGAACGGTATGGTGGTATACTCCTCTCGAAAGGTCAAAGAAAGTCAAACTTTGTGACCGTAACCGTAAGACAAAGGAGGGTAGGGCAATGGCAAATATAAGCAATGTGATAGAACAGTTTCTGCTCCGGTTGCTCGGTGACGGCGACAACGTAAGCATAAGCCGCAACGAACTTGCCGATTACTTTTCATGCGCGCCCAGTCAGATCAATTACGTACTGATGACGCGGTTCACGCCCGCGAGAGGATATGTGATAGAATCGAGAAGAGGCGGAGGAGGATATATAAACGTAACGCGGCTTTCGGATAACAGAAACAAACTGCTCGAGGAACTTGCAGAGATGCCCGTAAACGGAGGCATGACGCATCATACGGTAACGCAGGTGCTCTGCCGCCTTACGGACTCCGGTATTATGGATAAGAATGCGGCGGATCTGCTGTCCGCCGTAATGACGGACAAAGCTATAGTAGCTCCGTCTGTCAGTAAAAACAACGTGAGAGCGGGTATGATGAGAGCGCTCGCGTCCAGGCTTCTTAAAAACGAGGAACAGAACAATGGCGGAAATCAGAATGTGTGACGAATGCGGGATACGCCCCGCAGT
>CASEMM010000145.1 GCA_949289095.1 uncultured Eubacteriales bacterium
ACCACGGACAAAGTACGGCAGGATGAGAGCCGCCGCCCGTCATTTCTTCGAGCAGCGCGGCGGATTCCGCGACGCGCGAACAGGCATCCCCGTAATCCCGCGCGCTCACTTCCGCCGCCTTTTCCGGAGAAACAAACGGCACAGGCTCTTCCGGAAATCCCGCGCATATGTCGAGAGCGTCGTAATAACTCAGCCCCGCGACCGCGCCGTCCGTAAACATCGCCTCGCGGTATCCCGCCAGCGTGCGTTCCGCTTCCAGCTTTGCGGACACGGCGCGGCGGCGCCTGCCGTATACCTCCTCTCCCGGTATTTTATACGTTTCGCGGGCGCGCACCGTCGCTTTCAGATCGCTCGCTACGGCTTCGGGAGCGAGATTCGCCGCCTGCGACTCCGTCTCGCTTTCGAGCAGCATTGCGAACGGACGCAGCGCATCGGGCAGTTTTGCGTATACTTCGCCGAGCGCGGACAGTTTTTTGGACGTCATCAGCACGCGCTGTCCGCGTCCCATAAGCGCGGAAACGATATTGGCTATCGTCTGCGTTTTACCGCTGCCCGGCGGACCCTTGATTATGAGCGACTCGCCTGCGGCAATTCGTCCCGCTATCTCTTCCTGCACGCTGTCGCGGTCGAGCGGCAGCTGAAGATCCCGTACGGGCTGACGGGCAGGAGGCAGATCGGACGCTCTTTCGAAAATGCGGCGCGTCTTTTCGTCGCCGCAGAGCGCGGAACGGCAGGCAAGAATGTCGCGGTACATGCACACGTCGCCGTGATCGTACCTCGCCAGAGCCGCCACGGACGGATCAAACGAAAATACCGTATCCTCCGAGCCTCGGCAGCCTTCCGCATACGCGCTCACCTGTCTGTAATACGCGGGCGTTATCCGGGTTATGTCCGCCCGTCCGTTCTCGTCCGCACAGGGACGCGGGAATCCGTCCGCAACGTCTTTCAGCCCCAGCTCGCTAAGTTTGGCGAACAGACAGGGATTGAGATAAGCGTCGTCGTCCACGAATTCGAGAGCCACGGAACTGCCGGCTCCGCCGCGCGCGAGGAGCACGGGAAGTATGATCAGCGGAGTAAGTACGTCGCGGTACTCGTTCTTTCCGCAAGGTATGCGCCATTCGATCGCGCCCAGTCCGAGAAACAGCGGATTGCCGCCTTTGAGACGTATATCGCGGTACAGTTCGTCCGTAAACGACGCGAGCGCGGCGACGTCCCGTCTGCCGCCGCCGTCCGCCCAGTCGAGGGCGTTCACTCCCCTGCCTATCATCTGTCCGCCCGCAGAGGCGCTGCCCCGCAGCAAAGTATTGCCCGGCTTTCCGAGCCTCTCGGCGGCAAGACGCAGCATATATGCGGGAAAATCCTCCTCTTCCCGCCGCGAAAGAAAATAAACGTTCCCGCAGGGTGCGCGCAAATCGAGCAGTTTATTGCCGCGCAGGTCGTCCGTATGCAGCAGATCGTTTATGCTGTCGTCGAGTATGCTCATGTATTCTCTCCGATTCCGTAATTTTCCGCGTCTGTCCGCGGTGCGTTCAGGAAAGCACGGCGCTGCGCATTCCGCTTCGGATAATTCTCCGCCGTCCGGCATTTTCTTGCTTTTCCGCAGACGAACGGTATGCCGGCAGCCGCCCCCTTTACTCCAGTTCTATAAGATGCCAGCACTCGTTGCCGCGCCGCACGCACTCCGCCGCGAACGAGCGCGCGTCGCCCTCCACTATCTCCACTTTATAGCCCTTGGACGACGTATCGGCATAGTAGTGCGAAAAATTGAATCTCCATTCTTCCAGTCTCGGTTCGATCACGCCCAGCTCGGTAAAATGCCATGTGCGCCAGCCGCCCGCAAGCGCGGCGTGCTGAAACGCGTGATAACTCTCGTGGCAGACGGTATTCTGCATATATTCGTAATCCGTCGTGAGCCGTTCGAGATATTTTATTTCCCTGCCGCCGTCGCAGCACAGTCCTCCGACGCCCTTGCCGAGATCGTCTTCTATGCGCACATCGGGAACGGTATCCATTCCGAGCGCGCGGTATACGAGCAGCGTCGTCTCTTTCAGACGCATCTCCCGCGTTTCGCGGTCCATCGCGCTCCACGCGCTCCTGTCGGCGCCCGCGAGCATGCAGTATCGGGTCAGCGCGCCTATGCGCGCATACAGCGACTGCCCGCTCTCCATTATGCGCCTGACGTTTGCGGGACTGACGACGCGCACTTCGTCGTAATCGAATGCGCGCTTCGCCGCGTCCGCTCCCCTGCGGTATTCGGAAAAGTCTCCCCAGTCGGAGTCTATGAACCGTACCGGATTTCCCAGGCGCGAAAGGTATGCAAGCGCGGCGGGGGCGTTTTCGTCCGAGCGTTCCGCAGCAACTTTTTTCCAGTTTCTGCCGGCAACGAACGCGGCGACGGCTTCGTTCAGCCCCACGAATCCCGCGAACGGCATTATGCGTTTCACTTCCTCGCCGTCCTCTTCGGACGCCATGCCGCGGGAGACAAGCACGCTCATGACGTCGCGGAAAAAAGGCACGGACAGATCCAGACGGCTGAACGCGCCGACCTTTCTGCCCTCTTCGTATACGGTATCGCAATCGTCGCACAGCAATGCCGTGCGCCCGCGCTCTCCGAACGCCGCCGCGGCTTTAAGCAGCGCTTCGCCCGCGCCCGCGGCATGCGCCGCACCCGTCACGAGACAATCCGTCCCGCGGGTAGCGAGCGCGGCAAACAAACTGCCGATCTCTTCCTCTCCGCGTGCGGCGAGAGCCTCCGCCCGGACGACGGCGAACGTTCTCTTTTCCCGCGCCGCAAGCGACCGCGCGAACAGTTCCGCTTCGCTTTCGATCGGCGTACAAAGCGCGATCGCGCCCGCCATACCGCGCATTTCCCGCGTCATATCGGGGAAATAGTCGTACGCGCCGTCGGGCAGCGGCCGCACAAGCGAGGAAAGCAGCGCCTCCTCGTCCGCGGCGCGCGCCGCACGGTATCTCTTCTCCGCATCGTCCGCGAGCCGTCCGAGCGTCTTTTTCGCAAGTTCCGCCGCATCGGGAAACGCCACGTCCTCTCCGAGAGGTCTCGCGGGCAGTCCGCACGAATCAATATCGCCGAGAACGGCGCGCGCTCCGGCAGCCGCTTCACGGCATGCGTCAGCATCGTCCGACGCGAGCGCTCGGCGCACGGATTCTGCGGATTCTGCGGCGCGCGAAAGCGAATTCACGGACGAAAAGACCTCTTCGAAAGCCCTGTGCGTACCGGGGAATTTTTCGGCCAGTTCGGGCAGACGCCTGCTTATATACCGCACGAGCGCGTCGCGCTCCTCCGCGCCGAGCGTTCCGAAAAACGCGATCGAAAGTTTTTTGAGCGTCAGCTTATATGCATAAGCGCGCGCAAGAGCCTCGTTATCTTCGGTGATCGCCGGCGGCGCGGGCAGAGAACGCAGGATTTCCAGACCCTCTTCCGCCTGCGCCTCGGTTTCCGACACAGCGAGCAGACGCTTCGCCTCTTTGAGTTTTTCCCATACCGTAATCAAGTTATCAGAGATCCTCTCTCGTCGGATCTGCGGACTCGCGCGTCAGATCGATACGTTCGGTTTCCGCGTCGTTCTTCTTTTCCGAGGATGTCCCCATACGGCGGAGCATACGCTCGCGCGCGTCGCTCTTCTGCCCGGTTTTCGACACGACGCGTTCGTTGATCTCCCTGCCGAGCCTGCGCCACTCCTCGTTCTTTTTATCGATAATGTCCTTGTAGTCCATGCCGATCTTCATCGTTTCCTCTCTCTTGCGCAGTTCCACGCTTATGACGAGGTCGATGTCGTCCACGAGCTTGCTTCCATCCGCCGCGTCCAGATGCCCCATCAGGAAGGAATTGACCCGCCCGAAATCCACCTGCAGCGCAAGTTTATGCAGCATTATGGGATCGTTTTCGTATACGGCGAGAGAGTTTTCCAGCCTGCGGCATATACCGAGCACGCTGCGCTCGGAGGATATGCGCGTTTCCACGGGAATGAGTTCCTCGTCTATGCGCGCGATATTCTGCTCCGCATACTGCGAACGCATGTCCGCGGTCTCGTCGTCCAGCGCGCCGTTCTGCCATTCGCGCACGATCCCGTCCAGCTCCTCGCGGCTCTTGCGGCGCTCGTCGAGCAGGCGGCTCCGTTCGCTCTCCAGCTTTTCTATCGCGGCGGTCTTGCGTCTGAGTTCGGCGCGCAGTCCGCCGAGCGCTTCGAGAGCTGCGTTGCTGCCGACTATGCTGCCGAAATCGTCTGCGGGCGGCGAAGGGATCTTATCCGCCCTGACGTGCTCGCCTTTGACAACGAGTCCCTTCCACTTCACTGCCTCGTTCACGGCGGCGGAAAGACTGTCGAGAGCCACGCTGTCGAACTGCCGCGTGGACGCGCTGTTCCGCCAGACGCGCAGCCTTTTAATTATCTCTTCGGCATATTGCGCCGCGTATATGCTGGTGACGTTTATCACTCCGGAAAGCGCTTCGCGCAGTTCGAGGAGTATTTTACGGCTCTTTTCCGCGAATCCGGTCACGCGTTCGTCGTCCGCTTCGCGCTCCGCCATGATTTCCGCGCCCGCAAGCGTGGACGTTATGAATTCCATCACGGGAGCGCGCACGTCCGCGCCGTCCGCGCGGGTTAGCTTCGTGCGGGCGACCGCTTCGTCCGCTCGGGTGCGCAGCCTGCCTATCTTTTCCGTGATCTTCCGTTTGTTCATGGACAAAATCATATCGGTGAGAAGATCTATGGTGTCCTTCATGCTTCCGTTGAAGCCGTTGTTCACGCCGTGCGCGACGAGATATCCGAGCTTCTCCACCAGTTCTTCGGAAAATCTCTGCGCCTCGTCGCTGTCGTAACCGCGCCTGTCGAGATCGGCAAAATCCGAACTCACTCTCATTCCGTTGCGTCCGAGAATTTCGTAAATTTCTCCGCCGGTCATATTGCTGCCTCCTGTCTGTTGCAGACGGCGTCTATCAGCCGCCCCGCCGCCTTGGCGGCTCCGCTTTTGTCATACATCGCTATGTCGTCGTCGTAAAAGACGTAGGACGTCTTTTCGCCGCCCGCGATCAGTTCCTTTATCAGTCTGCCGTTACCCGCGTCCAGCGCCCTTTCCACCTGCCGCGAGCCGCGCGCGTTGAAGAAATAAAGATATACCTTCTTTCCTTCGTAATCGCCTATCACCTTGTCTATCAGCCGCTTGTTGGTGAACGGCTGCGGTCTGTCCGATTCGGATACGGTTCCGTCGTCGCCCGCCGCGAACACTTCCAGCCGCACCCGCTTGCGCGACAGCATGGGATAGAACGCCTTTTCCTGCGTCAGCGCTTTCAGTTCGCCGCCGCTCATACCCAGCACGCCGAACAGCGGCGAACGTCCCGCCGTTTCGCACGACCGCAATACGGCGAGCGTTTCGCTCACTCTGTCGGATTCAGACGCTCCGGACGCGCGGCGCATAGTGAAACTTATGCCGAGCGTCTTTTCCGCACGCTGTCTGTTCCGTTCGAAATTATAGGTGTCTATCGCGTCGAACTCTTCGGGCGTGTATGCAAGCATGCCGAGCAGCAGCCCCGCCGCCTTGCGGCGCAGCCCGTTCCAGTCGGGAGCGGTCAACCCCTCTTCGACGGTCAGCGCGCCCTCCGCGCGTCCGAAACACACGGACGCATAGTAGTTATACGCAACGCGGCAGCGCGCCGTTTCGCTGCGGTTGGTCTCCACGAAATCCTTGTCGTAATAGTACCCCAGCCTTATCGCCGCCTCGGGATGTCCCGAAAGAGCCGCATCCTTGCACAGAGAAACCGCGCGGTCGAGCAGTTTCATTCCTTCCTTGCCGTACTTGCCGCGTCCCGACGACAGCCAGCGGAGAAAACATATTTCCGAACGGACGAACGTCGCGTCGCTCATCGCCGTTATGCGGAAATTTCCGCCCGTATCGCCTATAATGCTCCTGCAATACGGGCACGCCCACCTGCCGTCGTAAAGCTCGAGCGGTCTGTCTATCTTTCTCCCGCACTTCGCGTTACTGCACTTCATCTTCCGCACCCCCTTCTTCCGAGGTTATCGTCAGCGTGCCGCTGCCGCCGCGCGCATACGTTATCGTTATGTCATAGTTCGACGCGTCCGGACCGCCCGCCGCCGCCGTAAACGAATACGTTCCCTCGCTTACCGCGGTCACGGCTTCGCCGTCGAACGTCACTGTCACGCTGTCGCCGCTTACAAGCCCGCTTATCGAATAATCGTCCTCGCCGAACGCGTACACACTGCCATCCGCAGTCTTGGATGCGTCACGCACCGTTATCGTAAGCGCGGCTTTGCGTATCGTAAGGCTGCCCGCGCTTCCGGAAGAGTATCTCACCGTAACGGAATAATTGCCGGCATTATCCCCGAGATCGTAAGTCGCGGTAAACGAATACGTTCCCGCGTCAGTCGCGGTCACGGCGTCGCCGCCGAACGTCACGGTCAGACCGTCATCGCCCGCAAGTCCGTCGCTTTCGTAATCGTTCGTGCCGAACGCATACGCTCTGCCGTCGTAAGTCTTTGACGCGCCATTCACCGTTATCGTAAGCGTGCGGGGAGTTACCGAGAAAGTTTCCGTGCTGTCCGCGCAGGTGTAGTTCGACCATACTCCGCCCGTCGGGATATTTGCCGTCATCGTATAACCGTCGCCGACGTTTCTCTGCGAGCCGGAATAAGTCAGCGCCGCAAGGAGCGAAGAGAGATCGCCGCTCACCGCGCCGCTTACGCCCGTCACGGATATGCCCTGCGCTCTGCCGTCGTAGACGAGCGAACGATCGGACTGCCACACGAGCGTGACCGACTTCCGGCTTATTGCAATCACGCCGTAATCCCTTTCGGAGTTGTAACTTACAGTTATGCTGTAATTGCCCGCGTCCGTACCCGCCGCCGTCGCGGTGAACGAATACGTTCCCGCGTCCGTCGCGGTCACGGCTTCGCCCGCAAACTCCACGGTCACGTCATCGCCGTCCACATACCCGTTTTCAACGTCCAATACGCAAATACTCTGTCCGAACGAATACGCTCTGCCGTCGTAAGTCTTGCCGCCGTCGTTTATTTTTATCACGAGATCGCGGCGGGTTATCGAGAACGTTTCCGTATTATCGGTGCATGAGTAATTCGCCCATACGTCGTTCTCCGGGATAATCGCCGTCATCGTATGCTCGCCGGCGTTTCGCTGCGCGCCCGAATAGGTCAGCGAAGAAAGGAGCGAAGAAGGTTCGCCGCTCACCGCGCCGTCGATATCCGTCACGGATATGCCGTGCTCGCTGCCGTCATATTCGAACGACCTTTCGGCGGTCCACACGAGCGTGACCGACTTTTTATATATCGTGTAATCCAGGGACGGATTGTTCAGCGCGTAATTCCGCGCGTATTCGTTTTTCAGCGCCGCGTTCGCGGTATAACTGCCGGCATTTGTCCCGGAAAACGA
The DNA here is from genome assembly GCA_949289095.1 of uncultured Eubacteriales bacterium. Lineage (GTDB taxonomy): Bacteria > Bacillota > Clostridia > Christensenellales > Pumilibacteraceae > Protoclostridium. The sequence continues at coordinate 7,426 of CASEMM010000145.1, forward strand.
CGTTGCGAAGAGCAGTTCCGTGCCCGATTCCTCGCCTACGCCCGTTGCGCTTGCGGTAATCGTGAGTTGCTGCCCGTCGTAAGTCTTGCTCGTGCTGCCGCTCCACGACACGTCGACGGTTCTTTTGTTTATCGTGAGCGCGTACGAGGGGTTTTCGAGAGAATATTTCTTTCCGAAATCGTCGTCTTTCAGCGTCATCGAAAGACGGTACGTCTCCGCGTCGCGCACGGACGTCTCGGACAGCGAATAATACGACGGATCGAGCGTATCATCATTCACAAGGCCGCTTACCTCGACGGAAACGGTGTGCGCGCTGCCGTCATAGACGTATGAACCGGCCATATCGCCGCCGTCCAGTTTCCATTCGACGGTAAGCGGACGGGGATCTACGGTCAGACTTATGCTCGCGCTCGCGCGCGACGTCAGCGAGGTATACTCGTTGTTTCCCGCCGTGACGGTGACGGTATACGTCCCGCCGTCGCTCACCGCGATGTGCTCTATCGAATAACTTTCGTCGCTGCCGCTGCCCTTTCCGCTCCACGAATATGTAAGCTCATAGCCGCCGACGGGCGGAGTCGCATTTGCGCTCACCGTCCATTCGTCGTAATACATCGCGCTGCCGCTTCCGTTTATGCTCACCGTCGGCGCGTCGAGCGTCCAATACGGGCACACGGTTATACCGTTCGTGAAATACGTTTCGCTGTTTTCGAGAATATTGCCGAACGAAACGGGAGAAACGAGCGTGCCGGAAGTCGGCGAGCCTATGTGCCACACGACGGAGAAGCCGCCGCGCGCGCAGGAGGAAAGCAGATCGCCCGCGTTGTCCGCGATCGTATATTTGCAGCCGCTGCCGTTGTCCTCTATGCCCTCGTAACCGCTGAACTTACTGTCGTTGTCCGCGCCGAAGGTCACTCTGTATACCCGTTCGAAAGTCACGAGCGCGTCCACGCACGAGCCGTCCGAATCGCCGACGGCGTGCATTATATAGCCGCCGTTTTCCCTCACCGCACGGTGAAGATGATCGGGATTAGTAACGTCCGTGTATGCGGCGTACGCGAAATCGGGGTCGGCTGCATAGTCCGCGATATCGAAGTCCGCAATATCGCTGCCCGTCCATGTGGGCAGGACTTTACGTCCGGAGAACGCATAACTGTCCGCGTCGTAGTCGAACACGGCGTATGCCGCAACGCCCTCGCCGTCGGGGATCATCGCATTGCCGAGGGTGAATGAGCCCGCAGCATAGAATTTGTTGCGGAATTCGTCTATGACCGCTTTGTCTGCAACGACGGCGACGCCGTTCATGCCGTCCGCCGCAGAATAATTGACGAACGTCACGTCGGCGCCGCAGCGCAGCTCGACGCGCGTCACGCCCTCGGCAGAGAAAACCGAACAGTCCACGCTGCCGACGCGCTTCCCGTCGAACTCGCCGGGAACGGTTATGATTTCCCCTCCGCCGTCCGCCACGCCCGTTACGTTATAGCAGTCTGCCTCCGCGTCGTAAGTAAACACGAGCGGACGGTTGAATCCCTGTCCGAAAAATCCGCCGCCCGACAGCGAAACGGCATACGCCGCGACCGCGGCGGCAAGCAGCGCGATAACGGCAAAAGATACGACCGCCATCGGAAGTCTTCCGACAGCCGCGGCACGAAGCGCGCCCGCCGCAAACGCGATCACAGCCGCCGCGTGCATGACGAGAAGCAGCACGAGCGCGACCGTACTCATCACGCGTCCGCCGCCCGCATGAGCGTCGAACACCGCAATGAGCGCCAGGAACAGCGGCGCGAGTACGCAGTACGCCGCGACCGAAATAAAGCTGTATCTGAAACGGAAGTTGCTTATTGCCGCAACGGGAACGGCAACGGCATCCAGCGACAGAAGGAGTACGGGAAACACGAAAAACGATCCGCCTGCCCCGCTTATGCCGAGGAATATCATTCCGAGCACGTCTCCGCACAGCGCGAGAGCAAGCGCGGCAAACACGCAGACGCGGCTGCCGGACGTCTGTTTAAGGGTAAGTTTTTCCTTTTCGTTGCGAATATCCGCCATGATCCGCCCCCGTCAGTTCACGCGGCGCGGCTTGTCTATAAAGCCTTCGCCCGTTATTTCCGTTTTGTCGAGTATGTATTTATCTCCGCCCAGCACGAACAGCGTTATATCGTCGTCGTCGAAACAGTACTTGCGCGCCGCAAGATGTTTCAGACGGACGCCGTAACCGAGCATGCCCGCGTATTTCCTGTAAAGTCTGCGCGCTTCGGCGCTGTTCGACGCGGCTTCCTTCTCCGCATTCCGGCAGAACGCGCACATTCTGTTAATCCCCGTCCCCGTCAGCGCGTCCGCCGCGAATGTGCGGCCGCACGACGCGCACATGCCCGTTTTTTCTTTCGGGATAAGCGTCATCCTGTCGCGGGCGAACGCAAGATCGGGAGTATACATCGGTTTGCCGTCTTCGGAAGTAAACACGACTTCCGGATAAGGACAGTCGAGACACACGCCGCGGCCGCTCATGCCGCCCGCGACGACCTGACGCGGAAGACATATCCTGCGGCGGCAGCGCGGATTGCCGCACTTGTTCGGAAGAAGATGTTCGCCGAACGCGCTGTTTTTCCTTATGTAAGCGACGTCCTCTTCCGTCAGTCCGAAATTCTTCGCGCCGAAATCGAGATCGAACACGCGTCCGCCGCCGCACGACACGCGCCCGTTTACCATAAGCGGCACGCCGCACGCCGCGCACGACAGACTCACTCTGCCGCTCGCGTCCGACAACGCGCGCACCGCCGCCACGCCGTCGCATACTATCTCGTAGCCGATCTCCGGAAGGCGCACGCGGGATATACCGAGTACGCGCAACGCCGTGCATTCGAGAGAGCGCGCGTCCGTCGCCATACGCCCGACGAGCGAGGACACCTCTTTGCGGTCGCGTTCGCGCGCGAAATACATGTATTCGCCCAGCCGCCCCTCTTTAAGCGCGTTTTCCGTCGCGGCAAAAACCTCGTCTATAACCGCATACGCATCGGGGAAAGGTTCTTCGTCCGCGCGCACCGCGCGATCCGTCCGTCCGCCGATAAGCCCCTCTATATCGCGCGTTTCGCCGCCCGTCACCGGAACAAGCCCCGATTCCGTACGCCTGACGTACATTTTCGCCAGCACGGGAACTGCGTCGCCCGCGCCGCTGCCGAGTTCGACGCGAAGATTTATTCCGTAATATTCGCAAAGACCGTCTCCTCGTCTGCGTTCGCGCACTTCGGCATATCCCGCGAACGACGGGAAAAACATCTCCGAAAGCGCCGCGACTGTATCCGCGCGCCGCCGTCTTTCTTCCGCGGAAAACGGAGAAAGCGGAACGCCGAGATCGGTAAGCGAGTTGTATTTATGGAAATATTCGCGGACCGTTTCGATAAGATCCTTCCACAGCGCGAGGCCGTTGTCACGCCTGTCGCCGCGCAGCGCCGCGAACCAGCTCGCACCGGCATGAGAATCCATGCCGACAGTATCTCCGTCGGTCGAATCGATGCCCGCAGACGCGTCCGACAGTTCGAACGCATATCCGCCGCGGACTATCCGTCCGTCCGCGTCAATGCGCACGTCTGCGGGAGCGCATCCGCCGAGCACGAGCGCGCGCACGCTTTCAAACGAATCCTTGTAATCCTTTCCTATGATAACAGCCATATTCCGTCCGTCCTCAGTCCGTCCTGCCGCCGCGCTGCGCGTCCGTAACGTCGCCGTCCATGCGGAGCACGTCGCGTACTTCCGCACCCTTCTTCACCTCGTTTTCGAGATTATAGCAGAAATTGACCCTGTCGCCTTTGAAATTCCACGCCGCCCTGAGATACGCCGCGAACGTATGCGCAGTCACGCGGCGCAGTCTGCCGTGTCTGCCGCTCGCCGCGCACACGGGACAGTCGGCTTCCCACCTGCCGTCGAAACGTATCGTACCGGGACGCGGGAAACACGTCGCGTTGTCGCACGCCGAACATGCCGCCAGAGCGTCCGCTCCCGGCGCTATCCTGCCGCAGCACACATCCGCAAACCCGCACGATTCGCATATGCTCATCAGTTCGAGATTGCTGACCGCACCGCCCTTTTCGCGGTAGCGTGCAAGAGCGGCGCAATCGCGCCTCGCCCCGTCCGTGAACATGCGGCAGTGCGCGACGGCGCATATCTTGCGGCAGTATACGCTGCGGTCGCCGCGCGCGCCGCTGTTGCACATGATGCCGCCCTCAGTGTTCTGCGACATGCAGAAATATCCCTCCTGCGCGGCGGAACGCGTAAACAGATTGCCGCAGCCGTCGCACCTGAAATCCCATACGCTTATCTCGTCCATGGGCGTGCCGAGGGGATTTTCCATGTTATAACACTCCTGCGTTTTTTTGCAGAAAAGTCCCCCGCTCTTCTTCTTTGCCTCGTAGTCCTCCGCCGAATACAGCAGTACGTTGCCGCAGACGGGACAGCGCACCGCCACCATGCGTTCGCTGTTGCTTCCCGAAATTATGGTAGCGTCGCCGCTTCCCGCGCTGAGCAGTCCTATGCCGGAGAAATACATCAGCGCGTATCCTTCCAGCTCGTTCATCATCGCAAGGGAATATATCGTCACGTCGCTGTCCTGCCCCAGACGGAATATGCGCCCTATGCGCTGATCCATCGCAAGCGGATCGGGCGTCACCTGAAAATTGAGTATGACGTTGCACGACTGCAGATTCGCACCCTCGGTGAGCGACGCGTCCGTCACGACGAGCACCGCGTCGCTTCTGCGCGAAAATTCGTCCGCAGCCTCCCTCGCGTTAAGGCGCGAACCCGCGATGACTCTTTCCGAAAATTCGGGATCTGCGCGCAGTTCGTCGAGAAATCTGCCCGAAACGGTCTTTTCTTTTTCCGCCTCGTAATCGAAGAACACGAGTACCCGCCGCCCGACGTTTTCCCGCAGTATGCGCTTTGCGTCCGCGAATTTAAGAGCGAACGTATTCTCGTCCGCGCCGACAGGCACTATCTCCGTTTCCTGATCGGGATCGCTGTCAGCCATGCTCAGTCTGCCGAGATAGTAGGAAGCGGACCCGCCCTTTTCGAATATATCCTCGGGGAAATCGAGGGTCTTTCTGTCGCAGAAATATCCGAATATCTGCCTCATCAGTTCGGCGTAAGCCCGTTTGTACGACATTCCCGTCGCCCGGGAATAATCGTTCAGAAACGCGCGCAGCGGCTTTTTCTCTCCGCCGACCGTCACTTCTCCGCCGCGCGCGAGACTTGCGAGATCGACTGTCAGCCGCCCGTAGTTGCCGAGAGCGACTTCCGTCTCTCCGAGAACGGCGCGGGTGGGCAGGTACAGCCTGCTCCTGACGTATTTTCTCTTGCGTTCGGCGAGCGGATTGCGCGCCTGCCGTATCATCACGGAGCGCAGGATCCCGTTGTGGTACGCGCTCGCTATGCGGGCGAACACCGCCTTGCGCATTTCCGCGCGTCTTGCCGAAACGTCTTCGCCGTCGCCTGCGTTCGGACGAAGGAAATCGTCCGCGTACGACGCCTTTTCTCCTTCCGTCATGCCTGCGTACTTTTCGGGAGTCACTCCGCAGGCGGCGAGATACGCTCCGAACTCTCCGCCGTACATCGCGGAAATTTCCTGTAACTTGACTTTTTTTATAAATTCGAGCACCGTGGACGCGCCGCGGCATACGTCCTCCGTATAATGCCGCTTTTCGCGGAGATATTCCTCCGTGCGCTCGTAGTCCTCTTTCTCGTCGAAATCGGACGGCACGCCGCCGTGACAGCGTATAAAATACCAGAGGCGGAACATATTGGCGAGATTGCCGGTGTGCGGAGTCGCAGTCAGAAGCAGACAATAAGTCGAACCCGCGCTCTTTTTAGTCTGCATAAGCCGGCTGAGCATCTTCATCGCGCGGGCGTATCTGCCGCCCGTCGCGCAGAGATGGTGCGTCTCGTCCACGACTATGACGTCGAAAAGATACCTGTCCGCGCTCTGCGGCCACGCCGCGAAATCGTCCGTTCTGACTATGATCGGGCGGAGAGGACGGAGAAACGCGCCCGCACTCTCCGTTTCGGCAACGCATTCGGACGGATCGCCGCCCGCGCGCAGAAGCACGCCCTCTCCCATTCCGAACTGTTTTTCCATAACGTCGACCCAGGTATCGTATACCTGGTCGGGAACGACGAGAAGAAGCGAACTCACCTTGCCCCGCACCGCAAGCTCGCTGAGTACGACTCCCGCCTCATACGTCTTGCCGCTGCCTACGACGTCCGCAAGCAGTCCGAACCCGCGCAGTTCGCGCAGGAAGCGCAGAGCCGCGCTGCGCTGATGAGCGAGGATTATTTCGCCGCTGCCCTGCACTTCCGCGCGGCGGCGTATGCCGTAATCTCCCGTCCGGTATGTATGTTCGTATTTATCCGAGCTTATTCTGAGCGCGGAGAAATCGTCGTATCGGTCAAGCTCTTCCGCCGCCCGGGAAAGCCCGCCGAGCTGTTCGGACATGAATCTGACGGTCGCGGTATCGAACGAGCTCTGCTGCCGCCGAAGCTCGCCGCCGAGCGCGTCCGCGTCCGATTCCGCCTTTATCTGCTCTTCGGAGAGCACGCCGAATCTTTCCTTTGCCATATCCTCACCTCGTCATCCCACAACGATATCTATGACTTCGTCTATTCCTACGAAACCGACGTATATTTCCTTCGCGCGCACGCGCACGGGATAGCCGATGTTCACCGACATATCCGGTCTGCCGAACGCCGACGGACGGGAAAAATACTTCACCGTTATCATCTTACGGTTATCTTTCTCCGCATTGCGTATGAACGGTTTCGCCCTGCCGTCCGCCGATATGCGCATTCCCTCCACGCACGTCACCTCGCCGCCGATTATCTGCACGCGGGCGCCCCTGTGATAGTAATTGATCGTCGCGCCGTTCTCTCCCGATACGGTTTTCAACGCTATGACGCGGCTTATACGTTTCCGGTCCGGCGAACCGTCGTCGCCTATGATCAGATGCGGCGGAGAATCGGGCGTGAAATCGAACGGCGTAAGTCCGGGGAACCGCATCGCGGCTATGTCGCCCGACGTTATGACCGCGGAAAATATCTTCTCGTGTTCTATGCACGACCCGCTGACGGTGAACGCGTTCTTATACGGATATTCCTTTTCCCCGTCCGCGAGCTGCATTCCTCTGTCCGCGATGACCGCGAGACATACTTTTCTGTTCCACGTCACCCACGTCGCGTACGTCAGCGCAATCGCCGTGCGCACGTTGTAGTTTTTGAGCGCGACTATCGCTCCCCCCACGGCGGGAGCATATACCGAATCCTCGTTCCGCATTATGTTGAAACCGTCGTTCCGCTTTTCCGCCGCAGGATCTTCGGGGTAAAAGACCAGCCGCGGGAATTTCGCCCGCGCGCGCGAGCGGATGTAATCGGCAAACGCATAGGTTTCCGTCAGTCCGCCCGACAGGAATACCTTGCCGACGTCGCGGTTGACGGGGCGTTCGAGTTCGGAAATTATGTAGTCCGCGATTTCCTTCGCCACTCCCGTGTTATCCGAGATCCCGCACGCGCGCATCATTTCGCCGCGCGTCAGCATGCGCTCTATATACAGATCGCACCCGACCGAAACGGGTACGCCGGCAGCGAACGGTCTGCCGGGATCCGCCCGCTCCGAACCGAGCATCACCTTTGCTCCCTTTATTTCCTTCATCAGGAGATACAGCTTGGAGTGCAGGAATTTTTCGCTTATGTGCCCTTCCTCGCCGTATGACGGATAGCCCACCGTCTCGCGCGCGTCTATCGTGCCGCTTATGTATTCCGCGATCGCGCCGTCCACGTCGCAGCCGCCCCTGTGCAGAGGCTCGTTGTGTCCGTCCACGCCGTCCACGACGAGACTGCCGCCCGCTATCGACGCCTTGGACACGGTCACGGCGCTCTCGCCCATATCGAATATGAGCAGCGATTCGCCCTCTCCGATCATTCCGTTCTCGAACGCGTACATTCCGAGCGCCTTTGCGAACGGGAGCACCTTGTCCGCCTTTCTTCCGAACGCCTTCTCTGTAAGCCGCTCGTATTCGGCTATATACGGCTTATCCGCCGTCTGCGGATAAAGCAGCGCGAGCTTTAAGCCCGAAGGCGCGCCGTCCGGACGGCGGGCGGAGAGCTCGCCGGCATCCCGCGCGACAAGTTCGGCGGCGTATTCGAAATACCCCTCGCAGACGCGTTCGGGAGTCCATCCGCGCGCCTCGAACGTCAGATCGCGGCGAACCATTTCTCCGAAATCGTCGAGCATGCTTCGGCGGACGGGGAAACAGAATTTGGGAAACATGTTTCCCTCGCGGTAATATCTGAGATTCTTCTCCGACGCCTCTGCCGTCGCGCGCGGGCTCACGAGAGACATCAGTTCGCGTATCTTGACGACCGTTATGAACGAACCGCTTCCGTTCGCATCCACTTCGTCGCCGTAAAACCATGCGTTTTTCGCGCCGTCGTAATACGCCACTGCGGGAATGCCTACGCCCGGCGACCGCCTGTCGTCTATGAATTTTCCGTATTGCGCCGTCTTGCCGTAAGCATACGCGATTTTCAGCGTATCGCTGCCGAGATCGAGCCCGACGCCTGTCACATCCGCCATATTATATTCTCCGCAGGAGAGTAAACTTTACCTGTTATGAGATCAAACCTTACCCGTTATGAAAGCAAACCTTTATGGAAGAAAACCTTACCCGTTATGAAACCGGACTCTACCCGCTATGAAAGCAAATTTTTTTCGTTGCGGGATCGGACTCTGCCCGTTATGAAAGCGGACTTTATATCTTATGAGATCAGACTTTGCCCGTTGATAAATCGAACTTTGTCCGTTATAGGACCAAATTTTGCCGATCATGAGAGCAGACTTTGCCTATTATGTCTTATTCTATCACATAAGAGCGAAAATAGCAACACCTTGATAAGCCGCCGCGCAGCAATTTAACTGATTTTAATCTTCCGTTCCCCGCTCCCTTTTCCGCCGACGCCGCGCCCCGTTCGCCGCAAGCCGCGGCGAAACCTTGTTCCGTCTGCCGCCGTGCGGACGAAAGAGTTATCCCCTATCCGCCGCGTAGTGCTGCAAAACGCCCGCGATAGTCGTTCCGACTATCGCGGGCGTTCGGTTTTCGGATTCCGTCAGAGTATTTTTTCGCTAATTACTCCCGCCGCACCCTGGTATATCCCTCCCGGAACGGTGAACAATAAGCCTTTGAGAACCGCCCAATCGGAAGCGAAATACACCGATTCCCAACCGTCATTAGGCATATCAAGCGTAAAATTGACGAGCAGGAATCCTATGACCGCACATCCTATGGCGGGAAATGCTGTACCGTTTATGCCCATTGCGACAAGCACGATTGCAACGATAATCGTCAGAACCGAGCCGGAAATCATGGACACGCGTGCGTCCGCTATGACCTGCGCGACGTAAGCGGGATCTATTTCGCCCGCGTCCGCCATCGTTTGCATCTCGCGTATATTTGGCATTACAAGTCCCGGGAATATGCACGCCGCCACGAGCATACCACAGAAAAACACGAAACTCACGGGTATGCCCACGTAATCCGGATCGTTGTCAATCGCAAATACGAGGATGATGGTTTCGGCGAGGTTGCCGAGCAACACAGCCCACAGCGGTATTGCCGGTACAAATATCAACATTCCCGTCGCCGCCATCAGCATATAAAAGCCCAGCCGTACGCCTGTTCCCGCCTCATCCTCTTCGATACGGCATATAATCATCGTATATACGAACGTCGCAAAGGATCCGACGAACGGCGCGGCGATCTGAACTACGACAAACGGCAGCAGCATGCCGAGAATTTTACCGCACGGCAGCGTCTTTTCCGAATCGGAAGAATAGTATCTGCTTCTTGAACGCCGGCTTTTATATCCGTTGTTCTCCGCACACAGCGTAACGGAGCGACACAGCGCGCCGAGCGAACCGAAGCCTATCAGCGTCGACGCGGCAAGTACCGCCCAGCCTGACGTCACGCCGCCGAGCGAATCGAGCAGCAATGCGCGCCCGCGCGCAAAGTACGTCAACCACATTGCGCTCTGTCCGAGGACGTATGCCGCGGATGCCGCGATGAGCGGCTGCATGCGCGCTCCGTCATTCAGCGCAGAAACGAACGACGCAACGCAGCCCGCCGCCGCAATATAACCGAGAAACGCGGGCGCAGCGGCAATACATACGCCGCTCACCGCGATGTACGCCGCCGACAGCCCCTTTCTGCCGTATTTTCTCATCCGCAACGCGCCGAGCACGGTGAACAATGCAGCCGCGGCGCAGCATACGGACGCGGGAATAAGCGCGAATACGCTTATATCGTCGAAGAATAAATCGAGCAGCAGCACCCGTCCGAGCGTAAAATACAAAACGTAAAGCAACACCTGCCCGATGACAAACGCAAGCGACGGTATCGCTATGCGCATAACCGTACCGACGACGGACGCTTTTTCGCCGTAAGTGTCGCTGTATCCGGAAGACTTTCTTCGCTTGCTACCGCTGCCGCTCTTCTTGCGCTTTTTCAGCCTATCGCGGAACTCTTTTTTTATTCCGCGCGGCAGACCGAAACTCTCTGCGGAATCGTTTCCGAGGAATTTTTGTACCGCTATTTCGTTTTCGTCGCACTGACGGCTCAAACCGCCCGGTCTCTTTTCCCATTCCATATCAAACAAACCTCGTCATATGTCTATCCGCAAATCTTTCTTTACCGCCGCGACAGCCTCGTCCCGCTCGCGCGCGGCGCATTTCTCTATTTCCGAGCATAGTCTGTTCCAGCCGTCGGCGATGTCCGCCGCCGCCTTCTTTTCCGCGCTATCGCATGCGTTCTGCATTTTCTCCTCTGCGGCTTTGCGCGTATTCTCTATTTTCCTCGCTATAGCGCTGTAACAACCTGCTATATATCCTGTGACGGATGTACCGCGATCGGTATTTTTGCGTATCGCGCGGGCGGGAAATTTCATGGAATTGAGTCTGTCGATAAAGTACTCCATTGCCGCAAAATCCACAGTGGATACGGCGCTCATATGGCACATATCTTTGTTCCTTATCGAATAATCGATAGCATTGGCCACTTTTTGATTTTTCACTCCGGCAAGACACGCGTCGAGGCTGTCCTTTATGGCAGCGAGTTCCGCTTTTTCCGCCTCATATTCGCCGCGCGCCGCCTCGCAGATTATTCCGCATGCTTTGTCCGCCTGCGCAAACGCCTCCGCAGCGGACTCAATAAGTCCGTTCACGGTTTCTTTTACGCTCTTTGCTTTATCCGAGGGAATATTTTTACCGTTGTTTTCAGCCGCCATATTATCTCCTTTCATACTATCGATTTGCTCGCACTACCCGCATCGGCAGCCACGCCGCAGTCGCATGTACTCCGCCTCGCCGCATCGACGCGGCGCATAAATTCGTCCGCATCCTCATCGCTCGGCTTTTCCGGAAGCAGAGCCAATCCGGACGGCTGACCGCAGCCTGCGATCACCCTGCCCGCAAGTTCTGCCATGATTTCGTATTTATTTCCGTACGCGCGCACTCCGCGTACCGCAAACGCCGATCCGACGGGAAGCTCTATACGGCTGCCGCCGTCCGCAAGAACGGTCACATGCGCCCCCTTCGGCACGTTTACGAGCATTGTGCCGGCACAATCGGCGGGCGCGGACGGGAATGCCGCCGTGACTTTTCTGCCAAAGAATACGCCGCCCGAAAGCTGCCTGTCCGCCGTTTCCGCATTTTTAAGTCCCGTTTCCTTCCCGATACCGCCGAGCGGAACGAACAGCAACGCGTCGTACGGCATGATGCCCTCTCCGTCTGTCTGCGGCGTACACATTTCCGCCGCATAGCGGAAATTCGTGAAAAACGGACCGTGCGCCATTTTTTCGCATACGGGGGCAAGCGAATACACCTCAAACTTCGTTCCGCCGCCTGCTCGTTCCTCAACGCTATCGCCCGTCCGCGCCGTTTTCCGCGGTCTGCCCGCATAGATGAAAACCCCTTCCGTTTCGCCCTCAGAGCAGTCATCCATAATCCTTGGGCGAGCGTCGTCATATGACGCGCGGCGGGGAATATCCCTGAACTCTCCCATATCCGCATATACCGAATCTGAATATGTCACTGAATGAGGTGCGGACACCGGTTTTCCGTAATCCCTGCGGACATATCCTCCTCCCGTATCCGCGTCCATTCCTATGTTTTCGGAGAGATAAGCGTTAAGTGCGTTTCCCGCTTTTTTCAGCACGGCGCGCGCGTTTTCCGCTGCGGCACACAGCGAATTTCCCGCGGATTCGAGTTCGGAGCGCAGCGCTCCGAGTTTTTTAAGAGCGCCGCGCAGCGTTTCTTCCTGTTCGCATACCCTGTTGCCGAGAGCCGTGAACGCGTCGAGTACGCGCTCGCATTCCGCAAGCCGATTCCTTGCCGCCTCGAGAGCCTGCTCGGCGGCCTCATACGCGGGATTGGGGCGTGTTTCGGTATGCGATTCTCCGTTTTCGTCCGTTACCGTAACTTCGATCTCGCGCGGAGTTGAAGCCAAAACGGCGCTTCTCTCGGACACTTCGCGCTGTGCCTCCACGACTTTAAGCCGCGCTTTCTGCTCCCCGGCACGCACACGCCTCTCGACGGATTCGAGAGCGCCGAGCTCCGCCGAAATATCGCTCTCGGCGGCGTCGGAGCTCCTGCAGAACCGTTCCGTGACCGAGTCCATCGCATCAGCCTGAACGCCTATGCCGTCCGAGAGACGGATGATATCGTCCGTATCGACGTTTGCCTTTGCCATACCTTCCCGCCTCTTAAAGCATATCTTCAAGCATACCGCATTCATCCGACAGCGCGTGTGCGTCTATGTGTTCAAGAGATTCGCACAGCTGCCCGAATCTCTCCGTCACGGCAGTCATTGCCGCGCATCGTTTTTCGGCTTCCGCTATATATCCGTAAAACGAATCGTGAACGGGATCGTTCCAATCGGTTTCGTATGCACGTTTCACAGCGGACAGGCTCTCTCTCACCGAATCGGCGAGCTCTCTCATATTGCCGTCGGAAATCCTCATTCAATTACCTCAATATACGCATGACGCGTACTCGTCTATGTGCGACGCAAGCCGTTCGAGGAATTTGCGCGCCGCAGTCAGTCTTGCCGTCATGCTGCTCAACGCATGCGTCGCCGCGCGGAGATCGTCCGCCGTGCGGAAATAGTTGACGCTGGTAAATCCCTCGCGCGCGCGGTCAAGACAGCTCTTTATGTATGCCGCGACTTTTTCCATCGTATCTATGGAATCGTTTATATTTCCGGCGCCACCGACGAGCGCGTCCGTTTCAACGCTTACTTTCATGCCGTCACGAGAGAAGATCGTCTATCTTTTTCTGAAGATAGACCGCGGATTCGTGCACTATACGAAGCTCGTTTTTAAGCGACGTTCCGAGCTGTTCTATATATTCGTCGAACTTCTTATACTGCTCGTCTTTCCATACCGAACCGAGACGGTTTGCCCGATCGCGCATGCGATCGATTTCCGCCGTCACTATTTCGTCAAACTGCCGCATATTCTTCACAAGCGTCTGCATGACGCGTACATCGGCTTTTCCCGAATTTATTTCACCCATAATTCCTCCGTTACGGCGCCCAGTCGTGTTCTATTTTTTCCGTAAACTGTCTGCACGAAACGAGCAGCTCATCCATTTCCGCACGCACGGCTTCCATCTTTTTCAGAAAGCGTTCGAGCGCCTCTTTCGTCCGGTTATAATTGACCGTATCGAATTGTTCATGCGCATCGGCCGTCTTTCGGGTCAGATACTCTCCGCAGCCCACCAGCGCACGGCACTGTTCTCTTATCTGCTCCACGGTCGACATTATGTCTTCAAGCGACTGCACGTCATAGTGCTCTATTCTCGTATTAATGCGCATGGTTATCTCCTCATTCCTCTATGCGGATCGGACGGAACTTGCCGTAATCCTGCCCGTATTCGCAAAGCAGCGCGAGCCCGTCGCCCAGACCGCGCGCCATCTTGTCCTTGAACGAATCGTCCATGACCGTCCGAACGTCATCCGTAACGCGAGGCAGCAGCACCTTGAAATTGCATCCGCGGAGAATGTTCTTCTGGGTATAGCCGAGCACCGCGTCACCGTTGTACGTAATGGATACGGAATCGAGAGCCAGGCACACAAAGATGTTCGCCTTGTAAGCATTGCTCATTAGGTGAAGCAGCGATGCTTTACCCGTCACCGCCGGAGATCCGTCGTCACGCGGGCGATTTTTCAGACTGCCGTAAAAGCTCATGAGATCTTCCGCATCCGTATCCGCCGCGGACGGTACATCGTCCGTCCTCTTCGTTACGGGAGTATCCTCTATGAATTCGCGTATGTTCTGCGCGGCGAATACAATGAACACGACGGGAGCATATTCCGCGCGCAGATCGCGGCTGCGCTCATTGTACAGCGTGCATATTTCCGCAAGCATATCCGCATATCCACTCTCGTCCGTTACGCGCGTGCCGCCGAGCGCTTTCCCCAGCCGCACGAGCGGACGCGAACGCGACGCATCCGCGGCATATACCGCCGCACCCTCACGCGATGCGGACAGCAGCACGGAAGCGCACAGTCCGCCCGAGATCCCCGGATCCGTGCCGACGAGCAGCAACGCGCTTTGTTTTTCCGAACGGAACGTAATCGCGGATACGGAATGATCGGTGTAATCCTCTCCGAGAGGAACGACGATCTCCCCCTTCGCCGCACCGCCGATAACCGGCGCGAATTTTTCCGCAAATTCCTCCGCGCGGACGATATAAGGACTCGTATCGCCGACTTCCACGATATCGATGGGATAATCGCTCCACTTGTCGCGTATCTTCTGCGCGTATTCGGGCATATTGTCGTATGCGATTTTTATCTTACGGCATGTCCTTCCGCTGTCATTGGACGCAAGCGCCATGAACGAACCCTTGGGAACTTCCTTGCTCACTGTCTGCGCGTATTTCCTGTCGAGCAGCGCATCCGCATCCTCCGTGGCAATTTCAAAGCAGTACCTGCCGTCCACGAATTTGATCGTGCTGCGCATCTTAAACGAAAGCGACTGTGTCGCGAGAACGAGATGTATACCCTGCGATCTGCATTTGCGTACCACATCCTCACACTGCTTTGCAAGGCTCTCGTCCTCGAACAGATACTGGCATTCGTCTATGACTATTATAAGACGCGGCATCGTTCGCATGCCGAGGCTCTCCGCCGCTTCGTTGTATTCGGATATATCCTTTATCGGATTACCGCACTCACGACCGAGCTGTTTGAATTTTTCGTTTCTCGCCCTGCTCTCTTTGAATATATTCGAGAGTATGATCTCCGCCTCTTCCGGCTTGTTGCCCTGCGAAACCACTTTGACGTGCGGTATGCGGCAGTCCTCGCGCGTGTACGCGGAGCTGGAAATGCCGTCCTTGAAATCAAGCAGATAGAATATCAGTTCGTCGGGAGAATACTTGATCGAACCGCAGAGAATCATGGCGTCTATTAGCGTGGATTTTCCCGTTCCGGGCACGCCGATGATGAGGTTCGCTATGGGAGGATCGTTGCGGCAGCTGAAATCAATGTGCCATATGTCAGGCTTATCCAGTCCTATCGGGATGCTTATCGTGTCACGGCTGCCCGTCGTATCTTTGCCGAAGCCTATCTGCTCATAAGATACGCTCTCCTTGTTCTTGCCTATACCTTCGCAATATTGCTTGCAGAAGTTATATACATACTGCCTGCCGACATTTTCGCCGACGTGCACCAGTTCCGCTTTGTGCCCCGCCGCGTCCCGTATTTCCGATCCGTCAAAAGTGAATTCCGAGCACTTGCCGCGCAGCAGAGAGAGATACTTATAGAAAGTATCCGTACGGTGGGGATAGGAATCCTCATCGAAGTCGTCCGCAATGATAAGGCGCACGCCGCACGAATAAAACGATTTGACGCAACTGTAAAGTTCGCGCAGATTGTCATCCGTTATCGAGCGAAGAACGTCATATACTATTATCAGCTGAAAGGGGAACGACGTATTCTTTTCATACATTTCGTATATGTCCACACAGCCGCTTTCCAGCATTTTGTCGTTTATGTCCGTACAACGCATTTCGACGTTTTCGAGAAGGGATGCGAGCGCGGACTGTGCGGACGCCTGCGGGTCTATCGTAAGTTTTCCCGTGCGAAGCGCGCCGAACATCGCCGCCAGCTTCTGCTGCGACGTATACGACGAACTGAATATGCCTGCCCGCATACTTCCTACGGGAAAGGATTCGAGATATCTGAGCGCGACGCCTGTTATAAGATTTTCTATATCGTCGTCGAACCGCTCGATTTCATCCGCATCCGAATCTCCGCGACGCAGGTTTATCATAATGTTTCCCGCGCGCCGGATATCGAGTATGGCAGGCAGGCGCAACGTGCCCGACGACAGCACGGAAGCAAGTTCGCCGCCCGAAGGCACAAGTATGTTGCCTATTACGGTGGACTCGGGCACCGCATCGCTCGTCTGCGGCATTTCATCGTCGAGAGTATAATCCGAAACGCACTTGCGGTTGAGCGCGAAATACTCCTTTTTGAACCCTTCGATAAGATTGTGCAGTTCGCGCTCCGTCGCGGCTTTCGCGGAAGCGGCGGACTTTTCGTATTCGAGTTTCTCCTGTTCGGCGCGCGCGCTCAGAGCCGCCTTGTCGCTGCCCGTCAGCCTGCCGTATTTTTCCAGCGCTCCCCGCATTTTTGCGACGGCGTCCTCAAACGACGACGCCGCGGACGGAAGTTCGCGGTTTATTCCGTATTTATCGAGATAAGACGACAGCTCTTTTTCCGCCGCCGATACATAACCCCGGCAAAGCGCGTCCCCCGCGTCCCTGACGGCGCTGCCGAACGCGTCTGCCGCTTCGTCCGCGTCCTGTTCGAGCTTTTTGAGCGCGCTCTTTCCGGAAGCGCGTTTTTTAGAATATGCCGCATCCGCCGATTTGGCGTCTTCCGCAATTTTTGTGCGCAGCTTTCTTATGCGCTCCGAATATCCGGCTGTATTCGCGATAAACGCCTGAACATCCTCGGTCATCTCCGCCTCCGTCATAAGACGCTGATAAACATACGCCTTTATTGTTATCCGACAATAGTATACCCCCCCCCCACAATTTTGTCAATCATTTTGGGTGTGAAGCCGGACAATTTGCCGCACGCAGTACGGTTTCGTGCAGTTTTTTGCCCGCCTTTCGCGGAAAGACACCCACCGCGAGGCGGCAGGCGTCTTTATCATTGCGTATGTGGTATCGTTCAGTCTATCACGCCGCCGCCGAGGCAGCGTTCTCCCGAATACAGCACGACGTACTGCCCGGGAGTGATTGCGCGCATGGGGGAATCGAAGCGCACTTCCGCACGCCCGCCGCCGAGAAACGTCACCGTACAGGGCGCGTCCGGCTGACGGTAGCGCGTTTTTGCGGTGCAGCGCAGCGTTCCCGGTCCGGGCGGCGGCCCTATGATATTCATGCCGTGCGCGGTCAGACGGTCGGAATACAGTCTGTCGTCCTCGCCGCACGAAACCACAAGACGGTTATTCGGCAAATCCTTTGCCACAACGAACCACCTCGCCTGCTCACGACCTTTCAGTCCGCCGATCCCAAGTCCGCGCCGCTGACCTATCGTATAATACATCAGCCCCTCGTGCCGTCCGACGACGACGCCGTTCTCGTCGGTTATGTCGCCCGGCTGCGCGGGAAGATACTCCGAAAGAAAACGGCGGAAATTGCGCTCGCCGATAAAGCATATGCCCGTGGAATCCTTCTTGCGTTTCACGCTGTCCAGCCCGTACCTCTCCGCCAGCGCGCGTACTTCCGGTTTCGTCAGCCCCGCGAGCGGAAACACGACGCCGCGCAGCTGCTCCGTGCGCACCTGACAAAGAAAGTACGTCTGATCCTTATTCGCATCCTTTGCCCGAAGAAGCACGGGCAGTCCGTCCGTCTCACCGATTCCGCAGTAATGCCCCGTCGCAACGCGTTCCGCGCCCAGACGGTCCGCGTATTTGCGGAACGCATCGAATTTAATCTCGCGGTTGCACAGCACGTCCGGATTGGGCGTGCGCCCGGCGCGGTATTCGGCGAGAAATTCCTCGAACACGCGCTCGTAATACTCCCCGGAAAAATCCACGGAATAAACCGGCACGCCCAGACGGTCGGCGCAAAGACGTGCGTCCGCCCAGTCCTCGTCCGCGGGACACGTCCCGTCGCGGTCCTCCCAGTTGTTCATGAACAGTCCGACCACTTCGTGACCCTGCTCTTTAAGCAGAGCCGCGGCGACCGCGCTGTCCACTCCGCCGCTCATTCCGACGACTGTTTTCATCGAGCACCCCCGTCGCGTTCTCTTCCGCGCATGCAGTCCGCCGCCGCGCGCACGAACGCTTCGAACAATCTGTGCGAGTAAACGTCGCGGCGCAGTTCGGGATGCCACTGCACGCCGGCGAAAAAGCGCGCGCCGGGCAGCAGCGCCGCTTCGGTTATCCCGTCGTCGCTCACAGCCGCCGCGACAAGGCGGGGCGACAGTTCTTTCACCGCCTGATGATGATAGCTGTTCACCCGCATGCTCCGCGTTCCGAGCACTTCCGCAAGCGGCGTATCGGACAGCGTAACGCCGTGCACCTCGCGGTCATACGGCGGAGTCATGGCGTGTCCGACGCTTCCGCGCTCCGCGGGCAGATCGCGGTACAGCGTGCCGCCGAAAGCGACGTTCATCAGCTGCAGACCGCGGCATATGCCGAGCACGGGTATATTTTCTTCCGCGGCGATACGGACGAGCGCGCTTTCGAGTTCGTCTTTCGGCGGGTACGGCGCGCCGCACTCTTTCGTCGGCTCCTCGCCGTACAGCGCGGGAGCGATATCCTGTCCGCCGGTCAGAAGTATACCGTCGCACATATCCGCCGTTTCACGCACGGTACCGGCGTCCGCTCCGAAAGAAAGAATGACGGGCAGCCCTCCCGCGTCCGCAACTGCCTCGGAATAACCGGGAATCATCCATATGCTGCAAAGTTTTTCGTCATACAGCGGGGTTATGCCTATTATCGGTTTCATG